>CALQJH020000193.1 GCA_943330835.2 Candidatus Kuenenia stuttgartensis | reverse complement strand
GACGTTTCAATAACTAAATCATCCAGGAAATCTTTTTCCTCTTCATTTAAATTTAAAAAATTAGTCCGAGCCATTTTCATCATCAAAAGTTCATTGCTTCTAAGTGCGGTAACAAAATAAACTAGACTTTTTTGAATTCGCATCAATTGAAGTAGTTCTTCATTTCTGTTAGCATCATATAGTTTCTGTTCCAATGCATTTCTTCTGTGATTGATTTCTTTTAGATATTCCTGAAAATTGGTAGTTATTTTTTCAAATATCTTCAGCACCATCATATTTTTTTTATCAGGGTGACGATTTTGAAAGCTATTTAGGAATTTTTTTATGGCTTCATTTTCAAAGGAGTTTACTGTTACAATTTGACCATCTGTTAAGATAATACAAATAGGAATTGTTATATAAAACGCATCACTTTCATTAAACGAATTGTTTTCTGTTGGTGTTTTGATTACAATTAATTTTACATCATTTTCAGTTTCGTATCTACTTCTTTCATCTATATCCAGAGAGTCTTTCAGGAAATCAATGGGAATATTAAGTATACTGCTCAATTCCGAAAATTCTTCCTGTTTTAGTGGAGGCAATATATTTACCCATGAGCCCACAATTGGTTTGTCTATGGCAATAGTTTGCTGGTCTACTATTTTGAAATATTGAATCAAGTTTTAAATGGTTTTAAGGTTTTAAATTTTTGGTTAAATCAACTAACCAATCATCAAATCAACTAGTCAATCAACTCGACTTCTCCTTTAAAGACTAGCTCTGCAGGACCACATAACCAAATGTTATCAAATGCTGTGTCACTGATTTTATTGTACTCTACGCTTAAGTTTCCACCAAGTGTTTTAACCTCAACACGATTGAATCCTTTTTCATTATGTGCCGCTATTAGTGCTGAGGCAGTTACACCTGTACCACAACTAAGCGTTTCATCTTCTACACCACGCTCGTAGGTTCTTACAAAGATGGTGTCATTATCAACCGACTCAACGAAATTTACATTGATGCCTTCTTTTGCAAAAGAGTCACTTTCTCTGATTTCTCTTCCGGTTTCAACAACGTCTACTTTCATGATGTCCGTAACATGTTTAACAAAATGCGGAGATCCTGTATTCAAAATCGCATAACCATTATTCAATTCAATATTTTTTACATCATTCATTTTCAGTCGTATCAAATTCTGGTTGTCAATTTCTGCTTCATGCTCTCCATCAACTGCAATAAAATGATAAGTGTATTTATGAATCCCCATGTGAAATGCAAATTTAATCATACATCGGCCACCATTTCCGCACATCGAGCTTGCATGGCCGTCGGCATTGAAATATTTCATTTCAAAATCATAACCCTCTTTTTTGTTCATCAACATCAGCCCATCCGCGCCTATGCCAAACTTTCTGTCGCAAAATTTTTGAATCTGTTTGGAGTTGATGTTGTCAAATTTATTGTCTCTGTTGTCTATGATGATAAAGTCGTTTCCAGTGCCTTGATATTTGTAAAAAAATAGGGTCATGTCTTAATAATTATTGTTACCTTTTTTCAGCTCTACCTTCCTGAATCTTTATCCCTGATTGGTTTTTTGAGATTTATATTAGCAATTTATTATAATGAAGCCGCTATATTTTCTAAAGTGATTAATATTAATTTCTCTACCGCTGCATTTCCATCCGAACTGAATTCTTTTGTAATTCTATTTGCAACGATTGCACTAAGTGATAAACAATGGTGGCCAAGTATTTTCCCCATCCCATAAATTGCAGAGGTCTCCATTTCGAAGTTGCTGATTCGGTGTTGTCCAAAACTAAAACTAGTTAGTTGGTCAATAAGGTTTGGCTGAGCAAGCCCCATTCTCAATACACGTCCCTGTGGTCCATAGAAGCCCGGGCAAGTAACGGTGATGCCATGATGAAAGTCTTCTACAAATTCTTTGAGTAATTTTGAACTCGCTCCATTTACGTATGGAACAATAGAGGCTTCATTTAATTGTGTATGGTTATTGAAAGCATGAAGAAGCTGCGAATCTTCATGTGTGGGTTGAGTACTGTAAAAATGCATTAGGTTATCTAAACCTAAGCCGTGGGTGCTTGCCACAAAACTATCTACAGGAATTTCTTTTTGTAAAGATCCACAAGTTCCAACTCTAATGATGTTCAACGACGTGATATTTTCCTTGACAGTTCTAGATTCAAGATCGATATTTACCAATGCATCAAGTTCATTGATTACAATATCAATATTGTCTGGCCCAATTCCTGTACTCGTTACAGAGATTCTTTTTTTGCCAATATAGCCTGTATGGGTATTGAATTCACGATGATGATTTTTGAATTCTATTCGATCAAAATATTTGCTCACTTCCTTTACTCTGTCGGGATCGCCTACTGTAATTATGGTATCTGCAATTTCTTCTGGGCGACAATTTACATGGTAAACAGCTCCGCGATTATTGATAATTAGTTCAGAAGCTTCAATCGTTCTCATTTATTATTTTTTTTAGATGAATAAAATGAAAATTTGGATTTTATATTATCAATAAAAATACCTTATTTTGTGACAATAATTATAACATTTATAGAATGTTGTAAAAAAAGGTCCTTTGGCCGAGTGGCTTAGGCAAAGCTCTGCAAAAGCTTCCACAGCGGTTCGAATCCGCTAGGGACCTCTAAAATATAGGCCTGTTTGGATAACCAGACAGGCTTTTTTAATAAATGGTCTTCTGGTTTATGAAATAGCGCTACGATTTGGCTCATTTCAACTTGTAAAGGACTATAAGATGTTGCCAAACTAAAAAAATATTAACAGATGAAATACAGTAAATGGATTGGATTAGGAATATATGTCGGATTGATTATTGTTTGCTTTCTGCCTTGGACATACCATGCTGATGTGAATAAATATTTCACTGGTTTTTTTTCTGAGAAAGATGTTTATGGAAAGCCAGGAAAGTTTTTTATTATTTTTTCACTGGTTTGTATAACGATGTTATTTGTAGATAAAGTATGGGCGAAATTTGTTCATATTTTTTTTGCAGGTATTATTCTTGCCTATGCTTTAAAAACGTATCATTTGTTTACATCCTCTTACAATGCCTACACTCCTGAAAAACAAGCAGGGATTTATTTTTTACTCCTGCTCTCCATACTTTCTTTTGCAAATGCACTATTCCCAGATTTGAAATTGAAAAAATGAGTATTGATTTGCATAGATCGTACTGAACTAGCTAGCGTTCTTCTATAAGAGTAGTAAAAGTATAGCCGCAGAGAACAGGATAAAATGGAGTTACGCTAAGACATCAGACAATCAACTAATCAACCTCAAATCAATTAAATCTTCATCTTACCCCATGCATCTTTCAAAGTAACGGTTCTGTTGAAAACAAGCTTATCTGCGGTAGCATCTTTATCTAAGCAGAAATATCCTTTTCTAATAAATTGGAAGCGATCATCTTTGGCTGCTTTTTCCAAAGAAGGCTCTATAAAGGCTT
>CALQJH020000192.1 GCA_943330835.2 Candidatus Kuenenia stuttgartensis | reverse complement strand
TTTCTTTCTTCTTCAACAAGTTGCTGCTGCTTTGCTGCTTTTGATAGCAGTTGATCTTGCTTTTGCTGCATTAATCTTTCCTGTTCTTCTATAAAAACCTGATATTTTATAGGGTTGGTTTCTTTCAACAAATACATATATTCTTGCTGGTACTTGTTTCTTAATACAAAGTAAAGCTGGCCTTCTGCAGGGCTCAATTTTTGCTTTTGCATTAATCGATAGAGTAAAAACAATTCTTTAATGTAGCTGCGATTTTCCCAACTGGTTGTTTTTATTTTTTCCAAAATAAAAGGAGATTGCATGGCTTCTTGTAACATGTCGTTTGATTTTTATACTACAAACTTATAACCTCACACCTCCAACTATTGGAGGAGTAAATAAAGATATTCGCACACTAAACAGATATTGCGATTGTTTTTCTATCCTTCTCTACGTCCAAATATGGAGAAGGGAATCGCTAAAATTAAATGTGCAAGTGCTATATAAGCATAGGTGTCGTTTTCTCCGAACATTTTAAACATCCAATATAATTCTCCAAGAAAAGGAAGAAACAAAGTTGCGATTCCACCGAAAAAACCACCAACTGAAAACGCAATGATGACTGTCCAGATGTGTGTGATAATTGCTGTTATGGCAAATAAACCATAAAGTGATACGAAGATTGCTTTCATTTTTTTACTGTTTTGAGTTATTGTTTTAATTATCCTATACCCACAAGACTAACTTGATTTAATCTTTGTAAGATAAATTCAATTGTCTATAATTAAAATGATTAAGTTTCTTATTTAATCATGCCATAGTGAGTCGATTTTGGTTTTAATTTTAAGGAGGCGTAGGTCGCTTGAACCCGTGCTTGATATTTGTTGAGTTTTTCTAAGTCGTTCGCTTTTATATTATACCCAATAATGTCATTCGCAATAAAATGTTTCACCTCAAAATTGGTAGCATTTTTTAAAACATCCACATGAATTTTATACTGAATAGCTATATTGTTACATAAGCTAATCCAATATAAACCAGTACATCTGGGATCCGTTAATAGTTCAAAATGGATGACGCCATTTTCATAGCCAGTGTACGTTGGGAGATAGCCTTCACACATAGCCCATCTTTTAGCCAAATTTCCCTGAAAAAAATTATTAATGATTTCGGGATCCAATGTGGTAGGCTGAGGACCGCCTGTTTTCATAAAAAGCTGTAGTGAGATAGTTTTGTTTGTTGCGTCTACGTTATTATTTTCCTCATCTTCCAAGCGACATTTTTCCTCATAATCGTGTTCAAAAAAACCATCTAAAATAAGGGTATTCCAATGAGTAAAAACAGCAGGAATATTAGCAAGATAATTGGTAACACCCACCCCCTGATCATTACATCTAAACGGCGTTTCATCGGGCAGTATACTTAAAAGAGATTGTTCTAAATCATTCAGGCTATTGGCCTTAGTAATGGAATCATGATCTAACCAAATTCGGGCATAAACCAGCATTTGATTGCATTTGAAATGAGAAGATAGTTCAGGGAATTTTTCACGAAAATAAGTTGTCGTAAACATACAAAGCTCCTCTCTATCTTTGATTTCGGAAACGGCTAAATAGAGTTTAACATGGTAAGTGTTGGGTTCTACCTTCCACAAAACTGGCAAAAAGCCAGAATGCGCCCATGCTTTAGCATAATTGGTAAAAGTAGATTGGTTGATAGCGTCAACATCTGGGGTGGCTGGTTCTACAAGAAAATGTTTGTAGTAGCCGATTGTTTGTTTGTCCATGGTATGATATTTTTAAGGTTAAAAATCACACCAAGAAAAATTTAAAGGGAATTACATTTTATTTTGACTGTAATTGTCCTCATCGTTTTACCACCGTGGAGTTGAACTCTCTCGGTTGGTATCCATTGAAGGATTCTTGATGATGCTGTAAAATTAGGGGAATTAAAATATAGTTAGTGTTTTTTGGAAAAACATTGTCAATATTTTTTTATAAATCATCAAGCTCTTGATTTATCTTTTTATCCCACAACGCCTGATTTTCTTTTGATTGAGAATTATTGGTTTCTACATCGTATTTTTTTTGATAAGCAATCCAATCGACATAAATATCCTCGTAAATAGCAGAGATTTTATCAACAGTAAGATTAGGGTCATTCTGCAGTCTACGAATAAATTTCATGGCGAATAAATAAGCGATATCAAAATGTCTTTGTTCGTGATTTAAGATATACTCATTCTTATTTGCTGCTACTACATTGGAATTTTTTTTGTCAAAAACACAACTTACATCTACATACATAACCTCGTCAATAATGTTGATGGTGTATGATATCTGCGTAGCAGTAAGTGCCGCCTCAAAACGTTTCCCATTATAAATTTTAAAATCGGTCCACTTTAGTTTTTGTGTTTTATTGTAATCGATGTAAGCAGTATTCTTTTTAGTATTGTTATATTTTACGATAACAGTAGGTTTAATCCCGATCAAACCAACAAAGAGCATAAATAATAATTTAGTCATGGCTACCTTAATTTAAAGATGATAAATATTGTTACGGCATTTCAATAGAATGACCTACCTTTTATATCGTTTCTTCCTTACGCCATACATTTCCGCCCAATATTGATCAAATATCGAAGTTCTTCCATAGATCACCTTTCCGTCTTCTGACAGTTTCAAATAAAACGTGCGCCTTCCATCAGTATAGTCTGACTTATCTGCTTCGTAACACACATCCATGATTAGAGTATTGTTTTCGGTAATCGTACGAATATTCAACACCTGCGTTTTGATTCTTTTAGGATTAATCTCTATTGAATCTTTGATAATATACCAAACGATATAACTTGTGTCTGATTTTAGGTATAGATCAAAATTATACAAATACTCATCTTCGTACCATTCGCCTGAATACATGCCCAGATATTTTTTATCAAGCTGTTTGTTAGCTCTTGAATCAAATATTATAGCGCGTGCATTTAAACTGCGTTCCCATTGTAATATTGGCCTATACTCTTCGTCTGACTTATCTAAAATAAATCTGGCAAGGTTGACAAGATACAGCTTCATGTTGTCTTCAATTTTTATGCGATGCGTATATAAAGGAGTAATAAATGAAATTTCGCAAACAAGTATCTTATTCATCTTACTCAAGCAATTATAACTCACGATAGCTTGGAAACAGACATTTGAATCTTTGGGTATGAGCTTTTTTAAATTTCTGCTATAGTTATAAGAATATAAAGATCCATCGGAAAAACGGATTTGTACTTCAGCAGATGAATCGAGTATAAATTCCATTGGAGTATCATAGAAAAAGGAAAGAAAAAAAACGTCAGCCGTTACAGTGTCTTTGGGGATTAACACTACTGCATTAACACTGCAAAATTTAGGTTTTAATTGCAAGGGTACACTAGACGTAAGCAATGAAATCACTTGATTACTATCGCTTCTTTCAATTATTTCTTGCGCATACATTTTATTTGATAGGGCAAGACAAAAGATGATGATTATTTTTTTCATACAGCTGATTTA
>CALQJH020000191.1 GCA_943330835.2 Candidatus Kuenenia stuttgartensis | reverse complement strand
TTTACAAATACTGGAGATGCTCCATTAATTATCACAAATGTGCAATCTACTTGTGGTTGTACAGTTCCATCAAAACCAACAGAGCCAATATTGCCAGGACAAACTGGAAAAATTGATGTAAAATACAATATGAATACAGGTCCAATTAGAAAAACTATCACTGTTGAATCTAATGCAGTAAATGTTGATAATGGAAGAGTTGCAATAAAAATAAAAGGGGAAGTGGTTGTAAAAAAAGAAGTAAACCTTCTAGAAAAAAAGAAAATCAGCCCTATGCTACAATAATCAAAAGCGTCCCAAATTGGCGACGTTTTTTTTATAATATTGTTTTGAGTTGGAACTTTACTTTAATAGTTTTCCCTTCTCGCTCTACTTCCATTTCAATTTCTTTTCCTTCTTCTGATTTCAGTATTTCATTAATTTTCTGCATTGTAAAACCATATGCTTTTCTGCCATTAATTACAATTATTTTATCTCCTTTTAATAATCCTGCAGCTTCGGCTGTTGAGCCAACTCTTACATTTGCAATTTTAAAAATGGGTTTTAATTCAAATTTGAATTTGAGGTTATTATCAACTTTTTCTCCATTACCATCAAAAATATTTTCGGATAAAGTTGGGTTTTCAATATAGCTATCTTTTACCCATTCCAAACCTTCATGCTGAATTTCAATGCCGCTCATATTGAAACTAAAGGGATCTTTATAATTCAAATTTTTCTTTGTATATATTTTTCTATTGGGATAATCAAAGAGGACTAAAAATCGCTTTAGGATTTCACCACCTATAGAGCCTACCCTATCCTTTACCAAAATAACATCTTTGATGGATGTCGAATCTGGAAATGTCGCAATGGGATTCTCAAATTTTACATTACCAAATTTGACAATGGAAACCCTACCTCGTAAACCAAAAATATCACCACTAAAACCTCTTCCCAAATAATCACTCACTGTTACCTTAGGTAATGGAATGGTAGCTTTTTTATTCGAAAAAATCCAAATTGCGTCACTATTTCCAGTATCCAATAATAATTTTGACGAATAAGTTAATTGCTCGGAAGTAATGTCTGAATAATAATAGGGTTTATTATTTTCTAGGGAAATGTTTTCCGAAATGAATCTTTTATCAATACGCTTTTTAATCTTTTTATCATTCTCGTAAACAATTATCTTTTTCTTGGAATAATTAATTTCGACCAAATGATTTTTGAAAAAATGATACCCAATTATTCCGTTAACAGGTATTCCCACTTGGGATGAAAAATTAAACTCCTGATCAAGGATAATATAAATATCATGATTATCATCAACCAATCCTCTAATTTCTAATTTATTCTTAGAAGATTTTAGTGCTTCAATGGCATTTGTACCACCCAATCCTTTCAGTTTTATCTTTTTTACATCAAAAAAACTAACTTCTTCTTTATCTTCCAAACTAAATAAGATCGTTTCTTCAACTCCGGTATCGAGAAGAAAAGTTAGCGATTCTCCATTCACATTAACAGGGATAAATATTAAATTATTAATCAGTTGAAAAGGAATTACAATCTTATTCTTGTTGCTTCCGATATGAAAAACGGACTGTGAAAATCCAAAAGAAGTAAAAGAAACAAAAAGCAAACAGGTATATAATAATCTCATGGAGTACATTTTTATAAATTTATGAAAAAAAAATGTCTTGTAATGCAAAGTTTTAGCAATTTATATTCTTTGAAATGAATTGGTTTCAAAATAAAAAAGTCGCAAATTTGCATAATAAAAATATAAATCATGCCTAAAATTTCACTAAAAGGACAGCAAATGCCTGAATCTCCAATTCGAAAATTGGTACCTTATTCAGAAATTGCCAAAAAAAAAGGTCATAAAGTATATCATCTAAACATAGGCCAACCCGATATAAGGACGCCACAAGTAGCTCTTGATGCCGTAAAAAATGCAGATATAAAAGTTTTAGAATATAGTCATTCTGCTGGTTTTGAAAGTTATAGAATTAAGCTTTCCGATTACTATAAAACACATAGTCTACCCATTGATGTTGCGGAGATTATTATAACAACAGGTGGTTCTGAAGCCTTACTTTTTGCAATGGGAAGCACTATGGATACTGGTGATGAAATAATTATTCCCGAACCTTTTTATGCAAATTACAATGGTTTTTCAACGGCTTCAGGCGTAAAAGTTGTCCCTGTTATTTCTACAATTGACGATGGATTTGCTCTACCTCCTATTGCTGCTTTTGAAAAACTTATCACCCCAAGAACTAAAGCCATTTTAATATGTAACCCCGGAAATCCGACAGGTTATCTATATTCCAAAGAAGAAATTATGCAATTGGCTGAAATCGTGAAGAAATACGATTTGTTTCTAATTGCCGATGAAGTATATCGTGAATTCATATATGATGGTGAAGAACATTTCTCGGTTATGAACGTTCCTGGACTTGAAGAAAATGCCATTATGATTGATTCTGTATCCAAGCGATATAGTATGTGTGGGGCAAGAATTGGCTGCATCGTTTCAAAAAACAAAGAAGTTATGGCAACTGCTATGAAATTTGCTCAAGCAAGATTAAGTCCACCAACTTATGCGCAAATTGCTAGTGAAGCTGCATTAGATACTCCTAAAAGTTATTTCGATGCGGTTATCACTGAATATAAAGACCGACGTGATACTTTAATCGCCGAACTAAATAAAATTGAGGGTGTAAAAGTTGGGACTCCAAAAGGAGCTTTTTATTGCATCGCAAAATTGCCAGTTAAAAATGCTGATCATTTTGCTCAGTGGTTATTAGAATCTTACGATTATAATGGCGAAACAGTAATGGTGGCTCCAGCTGCAGGTTTTTATTCTACTCCCGGTGTTGGATTAAATGAAGTGCGTATTGCTTATGTACTTAAGAAAGAAGACTTAGTTCGTTCAGTAGCCATATTAAAAGAAGCTCTTAAAGACTATAATTCTCTATAAAATAAAGTATTATCATAAATAAAAAACCATCCTATAAAAGGATGGTTTTTGTTTTATCTGAATTCCTCAAAGTGTGAAGTTATCGCTTCATCGCAAAATGCGCTTTAAATTGTTTCATCTGGCTTTGTTCAGGGTAGTCCACCGTAAACCAATAATCATCAGATGGCATTAGTTTTCCGTTATAGGTTCCATCCCATCCAGCTCCTGCAGCACTTAGTTGTTTAAGCAGTTTACCATAACGGTCAAAGATGTAGATTTTGGTGCTATTCGCAAAGTTGGATAATCCTACTACATTCCATGTGTCATGGACACCATCGCCATTTGGTGTGAAATAATGCGGATAGTCGATAATTTGAACATTTTCAATAACTAAATTATCACAACTGTAGATCAAGCCGCCTTCGGTATCCCAAACGGTTATTGTATGAACGCCCAGATTTACATTTTCAAACACATTGCTGTCCTGTCTTGGTCCATCGTCCAAACTGTATTGGTAGGTGCCATAACCTACTATGTCTACCGTAATGATTTGACTTTGTTCAAACGCATTGGTTACGGTATACCCTAT
>CALQJH020000190.1 GCA_943330835.2 Candidatus Kuenenia stuttgartensis | reverse complement strand
TTTTAAGTCATATTCAGTGAAAGCTACTTTTTGTGCGTTAGCAGAAACAGCCCCGAACATCAGGAGAAATAATAGTTTGTTTTTTGGCATAATTATTTTTTTATTTATGCAAAAATAGGTACAAATACAGCTAGAATAAAGATAGTTATACACTAAATTTTAACCATTTAAGTACTTATTATTTTAAACCTTGAATCTACCAACTGAAATTCTTGATCTAACCCATATTTTGCAATTGAAATCTATTACAAGAAAAAAAAGCTGCAAGGACAATTGTTTGCTTGATTTTTTGATCTCGCCATAGTTCACTATGTTTTCGACCAAAAAACCGGCTCAACCACTCGTCTTTATTGCCTTTTTCCCTTTCATTACGTTTCCAATTGCAAAATTCGGGTTTGGATGCTAATTTATCAGCCCTTGTAGTAAAAAATACTATATTTGAACATCTTTATGGTGCCTTATTATCCTCATAAACTTCATTTTTGCAGCCGTAATAACATTTATCTGTTGTTACTCCATCTACTTTCTGTTTTTTTAAAGGATAAAGGTTTACCCCATAAGTTCATTTATTTGAATTCGAATTTGTATCTAGCATAACATTATTTCAATATTATTATTTAAAAGTATTCACATGTCAACAACAATTGCTTCTGAAGTAACTCCATCTACTGACTTAGATTTTTTGCCCTTGCATGGAACAGATTATGTTGAATTTTATGTAGGTAATGCCAAGCAAGCTGCCTTTTTTTATAAAACGGCCTTTGGTTTCCAATCGCTTGCTTATGCTGGTCCTGAAACTGGGGTTATGGATAAAGTGAGTTATGTAATCAGACAAAACAAATTGACTTTTGTACTCACTACGCCATTAAGAACAAATAATGCAATTGCTGATCATATTTATAAACATGGCGATGGTGTTAAAGTATTGGCATTGATGGTTAATGATGCAACAGATGCCTGGAATCAAACTACTTCAAGAGGAGGCAAGAATTATTTAGAACCTTCTGTTTTAAAGGATGACAATGGTGAAGTGGTCTTGTCTGGCATTCATACATATGGGGACACGGTGCATCTTTTTGTAGAACGAAAAAATTACAAAGGGATTTTTATGCCAGGGTTTAGAAAGTGGGAATCGGAATACAATCCTGTTAGTACAGGCTTACTTTATGTTGATCATTGTGTGGGAAATGTGGGATGGAATCAAATGAATCCATGGGTTAAATTTTACGAAGATGTTATGGGCTTTAGAAATATTTTGTCATTCGATGATAAAGATATTTCAACAGAATATTCTGCATTGATGAGTAAAGTGATGAGTAACGGTAATGGGTACGTTAAGTTTCCAATTAATGAACCTGCAGAAGGGAAGAAAAAAAGCCAGGTAGAGGAATTTCTTGATTTTTATAATGGCGAAGGTGTTCAGCATGTTGCTATTGCTACGGCAAATATTGTTGAAACGGTAACAGAGTTGCAAAAGAGAGGAATCGATTTCTTAAAAGTGCCAGATAGTTATTATGAAAGCGTGTTGGATAGAGTAGGGCATATCGATGAAGATTTGGCGCCGCTCAGAGAATTGGGGATATTAATTGATAGAGATGAAGAGGGATACCTGTTGCAAATCTTTAGCAAGCCAATGGAAGACAGACCGACCTTGTTTTTTGAAATTATTCAACGAAAAGGAGCAAAAAGTTTTGGCAAGGGGAATTTCAAAGCATTGTTTGAGGCCTTGGAAAGAGAACAGGATGCAAGAGGGAATTTATAATACAACAAAAATAAATCAATAGCATTCCAGAAAATGTCAAAGTATTATTTCAAATATTTAGTGCTGCTGATGTTGGGAGTAAATATTCAGCTCGTCACTTTTGCTCAGACTTCATATATAGGTAATGTGAAAGCATCTTCAAAGTCTTTTGATGCCTTATCAAAAACGGAAGATTCTGTGAGAAAACAATTTCAACTCAAACATTTAATTTGGCCCCCTACGTCTATTTATATCCGAAGTTTTAAGTATGATCGCCAATTGGAGGTATGGGTGTCCGATAGTCTGTCTTCAAAGTATAAGCTTTTCAAAACGTATAAAGTTTGTATGCAAAGTGGAACCATGGGGCCGAAAAGAATGGAAGGTGATTATCAAGTACCAGAAGGTTTTTATTATATCAATGAGTTTAATCCGAATAGCAAATATCATTTGTCATTGGGATTGAATTACCCTAATGCTTCTGATCGAATACTGAGTGATTCTATTAAGCCGGGAAGTGCTATTTATATACATGGTAATTGTGTGTCTATTGGCTGCATTCCTATTGATGATTTTCCCATTGAAGAATTGTATGTAATGGCTACAGCAGCTAAATACGAAGGGCAGGATTTTATTCCTGTGCATATTTTTCCTGTAAAATATAATGTAAAGGAATCTCTCGCTTATCTTAATAATAATATAAAGGGCAATACTTATTTACAGCAATTCAATAAAAATATAAAAAGTTGTTTTGATTATTTTGAAGCGCAAAAAGAATTGCCGATTATTTTAGTGAATAAAAATGGGGATTATCTCGTTAATTAAATCTTTCTATTTTTATCTCATAATCATTTGAACCGTCTGTAAAGTCTTTTGTTCAAGCAGCACAATTTTATCAGCAGTTAATTTACGAATCGTTTCATCTTGATAATGTCTAATCGTCAACAAGGTTAAGTTTCTTTCTACTTCTACATCAAAAATAGTACTCGCGGCTTGAGCGAGTTGGTCTATTTTTTCTGAATGATCATCAAAGCAACATAAGAGGGAAATAGCAGTGTTCTGAGAAAGATTGGGTTTGATTTTGATGTCATTTAATAAATCGTGTAGTTGTTGAATGGGCTTGTCTTCTACAAATGAAAAGTCCTTTGATTTGAATTGAATCAACACCTGGTTGCTCTTGTGTACAATAATAGGGGGAAGGTTTTTGCTGGACTCTTTACTGATAATGGTACCCTGAAGTGTAGGGTCCAAAAAGCTTTTTACCAGTAAAGGGATATTTTTATTTTGTAAGGGCTTAATTGTTTTTGGATGAATTACCTGAGCACCGTAATAAGCCATTTCAATTACTTCTGTAAAACTTAAGGAATGAAGAATTGTGGCGTCCGGATATTTTTTCGGATCGGCACTCATTACTGCATCCACATCTTTCCAGATGGTTACGGATTCGCCTTCTAAAATATTGGCAAAAATAGCTGCAGTATAATCGCTTCCTTCTCTTCCCAATGTCGTGCTTTCATTCTCATCAGTTGCTCCAATAAAACCTTGTGTAATGACTACATCGTATTCTTGAAATAATGGCGCTACAGATGTGGTCATTCTTTGTGAAGTGAAATTCCAGTCAATTTCTGCATCTCTGAAATTGTTATCTGTTCTGATTACGTCTCTCACATCAAGCCAGATCGCTTTCGATTTTTCTTCTGCTAAATAATTACATAAAATAGAACTGCTCAACAATTCACCACAGCAAACGATTTGGTCATAGTAATAATCATAGCTTCTCACAGGCTTATCATGCAATAGCCA
>CALQJH020000189.1 GCA_943330835.2 Candidatus Kuenenia stuttgartensis | reverse complement strand
TATATTGGTCCACACATTTTAAAACAAGTTGAAAATGTCGGTATCTAATATTGAGCTCATAAAACACATCTTTGATGAATGTGCGTTTATTACTACCCACACAAATGGGAAAGATTCGAATCAAGTTATAAATGATAAAGTATTAGTTAGAGCACTGGAAAGAAGTATAGAAATTATTGGTGAAGCAGCCAATAAAGTAGATGATGAATTTAAAAAAGATTACCCTCACATAGAATGGAGAAAAATGGCGGCTACTAGGAATCAATTTATTCACCATTATTTCGGAATTGATTATGATATTTTTTGGGACATCATTGAAAATAAAATCCCCGATTTGCATTTTTTTATAAAAGAAATTTTAGAAGAGCATTCAGCAAAGTAAACTTTCTAAGAATAATAATAAATCCTCCACCAAGCACTTCGAACTCAAACCCGTTAGGACCACTGTTATTTTTGAAAATAATATTTACGTTAGCTCAATACTAAAAACCACATTTTAAATTATTCGTTTTATTGTTTATTTTTACCTAAATGAATCTAAAACATGAACTACAAAGTATCATTTCAGGAATTGGCGATCATTCAGCAGAGGATATTATCAAAGCAGCAGCCCACCACATTAGAGAAAGCCAAAAAACAAGTGGAGACACTGAAAAATCAGAGTTCTCAAAAGAGCAAGAAGCAAAGAAGTTAACTAAATGGATTGACTCACAAAATCTCTGATTCTGCGAACATGATGAAAATCGATTTATTGCAAGCGGTGCAGAACAAAGAGTATATCTGTATTCCGATGAAAAATTTGTATACAAATTCAATGACACTATCTTCTACGAATTTTGGTTAGATTATTTTTACAGCCTTTTGATTCATAATTATTTCTTCCCTCAAACAGCCTATGAATTAATTGGATTTTATCAAGAAAAGCAAGTTTTGTTTGCTGTAGTAAAACAACCTTTTATTGAAATTACCGAGCCCACAAATTTACCTTCAGTAAAAGAATTTTTAAATCAAAATGGATTTGAATTAAAAAAGAATAATAATTATTTCAACAATAACATTAGTATTATTTTAGAGGATTTACATGACGAATATGTATTGACCAATAATGGTGTTTTGTTTTTTATTGATACTGTTTTTTATATTAAAGATTCTTTCTTTATTGAGGAATAGTATTGATTAAGTTTATCAAATCTTTCTCCAAACACTTCGAACTCAAACCCGTTAGGACCACTGTTATTTTGAAAGATAATAATGGTCTTTGATAATAATATTTAACTGCCATTATTATTTCTTTTACCATTTGCCAATCAATTCCATTTTTGTATAAAATGTAAATTATGGAATTCGATTCCATTTATGTATATTTATACAAAAATGGAATCTATGATTTCTCGAGCCATATTAGATGAGGCTAAATTGGCACTAAAGCAATTTCGAGCACTCTGTATTACCGGTCCAAGACAAAGTGGAAAAACCACTTTGAGCAAGGCTCTTTTCAATGGAAAGCCGTATGTAAATTTTGAGGATCCAGTTGTTCAAGACTTGTTTCAAAAAGACCCTCGTACATTCTTAAAGAATTATAACACCGGTGCTATATTTGATGAAGTTCAACGTGTGCCTGAACTTTTCAGGCACTTACAAGTTTTAATGGATAAAAATACTTCCAGGGGTCAATTCATTCTTACAGGTTCTAATAACTTTCTTTTACAAGAACAAGTTTCCCAATCTCTTGCCGGACGGGCAGGATATCTGACCTTATTGCCTTTAAGTTATCAGGAGTTAAAAGATGCAAATTTACCGGTGGGAGATTTACTTACTAATATGTTAACAGGAGGATATCCAGAGATATGGTCTGAAAATTTACTTCCACAAAAATGGTTCAATAGTTATATTCAAACTTATATCCAAAGGGATGTCAGGCAATTGAAGAACATTTCCAACCTAGCCTTATTTAGTCGTTTCGTTGTTCTCTGTGCTAACTATGCCGGACAAATTCTTAATCGCGATGAATTATCCAAACAAGTGGGTGTTGATACTAAAACCATTCAATCCTGGTTGGGATTATTGGAGAATAGCTATATCCTATTTCAATTGCAGCCTTGGTATAATAATCTAAATAAGCGGATTGTAAAAAGTCCGAAAATATATTTCTATGACACGGGTTTACTTTGTACCCTACTCAACATTTCATCAAAATCAGGTTTAAAAAATCATCCAATGGCTGGTGCCATTTTTGAAAACTGGTGCATTTCAGAAATAAAAAAGAACAAATGCAACCAAGGCGAAAGCAATGGAATTTTCTATTTCCGGGATAATATGGGAAATGAAATCGACCTTATTATTGAAAAAGAAACAGGGCCTTTGGCTTTAGAAATGAAATCTGCATCTAAACCCGACCGCAGTCTTTTGAAAGGCCTCAAGTTTTGGAAAAAGTATCAACCCAATTCCAATAGCCTATTACTTTATCAGGGAAAAAATGCGCCTACAGAAGAAGTTAATATTCAATTCATGTCATGGGAGGACTTGGATTCCATCCGGTAATAAATATCAAATCCTCTTCCAACCTCTTCGAACTCATTTCCATTAGGACCACCCAGCGAGAATTTTGGTCAATCTGCATAGGTTGACCATTTTTATTTTCCGTTGAAATGTAGGACAGATAAGAGATTGTGGTGAATAGGCTATTGACTCTTGGATAACTGCACTTAACCATCTGGGTTAAGATATGCTAAAAAGAAGATATTTATTGACAGGTTGTAGTGTCATAACCCTCTTTCCAATAACTAACGCTGAAAATGTTTGATGTAAGTTTCATACGATTACAATTGCAATCAAACTCAACTAAAGATTTCAAATAACTTGACGAACCAAACTTCTGCACCAGGGAATCACCTACCATCCACCATTTTTGTTGACCCGGAATGAAATTGGAATCGGCAATTGTTCCGAACTCACCAGTTGTATCCTGGTAAAAAGTATACTTCAGACTATCTTTAAACTCATATAATGTATTTCCCAATGGGTCAATCCATCTTCCTTCAATTGAACAAGTTGGATTGCTTACAACTGGTTGTGTATCTTTTTTACATGACACCACAAATAAAAGGGCACCAATTACTGTAACAAATAAAAGTTTTCTCATTTTTTAATTTTTTTAATGAAGACAAATAATGTTGTAAAAATAAGTCTGTTCCAATCAGATTATTTCACGTGTAGCAGTGAAATTTAGGCATTTAACTACGAATAACTATGAAATGGAGTTAATTAAACTTGATTTGCTAAAGTAGCGTTTTTATTTCAATAATAATTGCAAGTTCGATTTGATGTTTTTACAAACTAAACATCTATAATGGTCCAATGAAATTGTCCCAAACAGTTGTCTTATCGGCATTATAATAGAAAAAATAGTGCGTTGGCTAAAGATTTACCAAAAGCTCCACATCCTCCCAAAAGTTCGAACTCAAGCCCGTTAGCTCCACCCAGTTTTTTTAAAAGAAGTATACTTTACAAAAGCATTTGTTTTCTTTACCTCTTCACAACACAATG
>CALQJH020000188.1 GCA_943330835.2 Candidatus Kuenenia stuttgartensis | reverse complement strand
TAATTGTTCGTCTTGTCACAAAGAACCATTTTTCACAAATCATAGTTTTAAGAACAATGGTTTGGCTTTACAGCCCGCATTAAATGATTTTGGAAGGATGAAGATTACTCATCAATCCAAAGATTCCTTGTTTTTCAAAGTTCCCAGTTTGCGGAATATTGAGTACTCGTTTCCTTATATGCATGATGGAAGGTTTTCGAAATTATCAGAAGTAATCAAACATTATACTTCTTCAATTGCGAACAATCCCAACATTTCAAAAGAACTAAAAAAAGCCATTATATTATCTTCTTCCGACAGAGTGGATTTGATAGCATTTCTATTGACATTGAGTGACAGGAAATTTATTTTTAACACCGAACACAGCTTCCCTAAACAGCTAATAAATACTCAATAAGCAACATTGAAATTTTCTCAACCGTTGGATGAATTTATTTTTCCGTTTTTTCCTTTTCCAATTCTGGAAATGTCTTAAGCAATAATGTTGATATTTTATTTTTTCTTAGTTCTTGATTAAAATAATGTAGGGGGGATATTTTACAATATGTAAAATTTAAAACAATTTTATTTCTTTATGATATTTATCATGCTTCCAGCACTAAAATAGAATTTATTGATTGTTACTATAGAACATGCTTTAGAAAACAATAATTCATTATTCTTTTTTTCACTTTCTTTAATTTTCGACTCAAGGATATTTATTTAAATGATATTTTTGCATGCGTTTAAATCAAAAAAATACCATGTCTAAAAAAATTAATTTTCTTTTTGCTCTCACAATTATATGCTTCATCAATTATGGTTTCTCACAACAAGTAAGCCTTAACTGGATAAAACATCTTGGCGCTTCTGGCATGGGATTTACAGGTGTGTCAATGGTTATAGATTCTAATAAATCGGTAATCATTGCAGGAGATTTTAGAGGCACTGCAGATTTTGATGATGGTGCGGGAGTGTTTAATATGACTTCAAATGGCGATCAGGATTTGTTTATTACAGAGTACGACAGTTCGGGGAATTTTCATTGGGCAAAACATATTGGAGGAATACAGGGAGATCAGGTAAGAGAAATGAAATTAGACAAGTTGGGAAATATTATAATCATGGGAATGTACCAGGGCACGGTGGATATGGATCCTGGACCTGGAACAATGAATGCTACTTCAGTTGGATCAGATGCATTTGTAATTAAACTTGATAATAACGGAAATTATATCTGGTCAAAACAATGGCAGGTATATTCAATAAACACCATGGAAATTGATATCAATAATAATATTCTTTTGGGTGGCGATTTTGGCGGGCCTGCAGATTTTGATCCGGGAATTGGCGTTTATACATTAACGGGAGGGAATCTATATACTGATCTTTTTATTTTTAAGATTGATGGAAATGGGAATTTCAAATGGGCAAAACAAATGCCTAATCAAAGTACTGCGCAGGTACAGGAACTCACAATGGAATCTGATTCAAAAGGAAGTATTTATATGGGAGGGAATTTTACAATGTCCATGGATTTTGATCCAGGGATTGGAGTTGTTCCACTAATTTCAAATGGTGGCGATGATGGTTTTGTAGTAAAGCTCGACAGCAATGGAATTTTTTCCTGGGTAAAACAATTTGGTGGCGCAGCTACAGATAAAGTTTGGAGCGTTGAAATAGATAATGCTGATCATGTTTTGCTTACGGGTCAATACAATGGAACTGTTGATTTTGATCCGGGTAGTTCTGTTTTCAATTTAAATAATGCTACCAACAGAGGTTGCTTTATTGTGAAACTTGATAATGGAGGAAATTTTTTATTTGCTAAAACATTTTCCGGAGAAGCGTTTGGAGAATGCATCACTTTTGATTCGGGAAATAATATTTATTTGTCGGGGGGATTTTATAATACTGTTGATTTTGATCCGGGTCCTTCTGATCATTCGCTTACAGAAGGAAATATTTTCATCACTAAATTAAATGAAGCCGGTGATTATATTTGGGCGGTTCAATTTCAAAATGCAATTTTAGGTTCTTATGAAAGTATTTACTGCAAGATAAAAGTCGATGTTCTTAAAAATATTTACTACACAGGTTTGTTTCCATTTGCTGTTGATTTTGATCCCAGCGCCGCAACTAATATTATAAATCCCTATGGCATAACGGATGCGCCTATAGTAAAACTTGGAGGTGGAAATTGTCAAACTCCTGTAAATAATATTTCAGCATTAGGTTGTGAGTCATATGTATTTAATGGCATTACCTACACTAGTTCAGGTATCATTAACCAAACACTCACTAACGCTTTTGGATGCGACAGTCTTATTACATTGAACCTTACAATCAATCCGAAACCTAATCCCGTTTTGGGAAATGACACTTCTCTCTGCAGTAATCATTCGCTACTTGTTTCACCCGGAAGTTTTAATAGTTATGAATGGAATGATGGAACATCAAACAACAATTTGAATATAACATCGCCTGGCATTTACTGGGTTACGGTAACGGATAATAACAATTGTAAGACGAGAGATTCAATCACTATAATTGCTGCCTCTGGATGTGAGAATGGAATATGTGATCTTACCACTGAAACAAAATTGGGTCCAAATCCTTTTGGTACTAATTTAATTATCAATAAAAACACAACTACCTGCATTATAAAAATGGATTTATATAATGCCATTGGTCAGTTGCTGGTAAAAGATTACATACTTGCAGATGGCATTAATAATATTGACTTCAGTAAATTTCCTTCGGGAGTTTATTTTTATAAATTCCACGCTGATAATAATGTATTGAAAAGCGGTAAGCTGGTTAAAATGAGGTATTAATCAGATTAATATTTTTGTATTAATATATAAATGTTTAACCCGGATATCATGAGGTTTGATTTTTTTCTTGAAAATCTCAATGCAATTCAGCATAGGAAAACGATTCAATAACCTCGGCAACATTACTATCTTCAGTTCTCGATGTGATGCGTTTACTGATAGTATAATTTTGCATTTGAGATTCAGGAAATGGCTTAACAATATCATTAAATATTTCTAATGGAAGTTCTTTTCCCAACCATGTTTTATAAAATGTTTCGGGCACAATTACAGGCATTCTTTTTTTAAGGTTATGTATTTTTTCCATCATTGGATTTGCCGCTGTTGTAAGAATAGAAAATGTTTGCATCAACTCCCCTGTTTCTTTGTTAACCCAGCTGGAATATATACCCGCAAAGCAAAATATTTTTTGGTCGTTCATGAAAATATAATGAGGATACTTTTTTTTATTGAAGTCCATCCATTCAAAAAATCCATCGGCAGGAACCAAACAGCGATGGTGTTTTATAGATGAACGGAAAGATGGCTTTTCAAAAACAGTTTCTGAACGTGCATTCAATGTTTGTGCTTTTAATTTATCGGCATCTGCTTTCGTTTTTACCCAATGTGGAATCAATCCCCAGTTAAACAATTGAATGGAATCGGGATTTTCCTGAGTAATAACAGGCATCTTTAAAAAACTAAACCCATCTGCATGATATACTGGTTGCCATTCCGATCCGCTCCAGTTAACTTTTAAT
>CALQJH020000187.1 GCA_943330835.2 Candidatus Kuenenia stuttgartensis | reverse complement strand
CCTTTTCTAATAAATTGGAAGCGATCATCTTTGGCTGCTTTTTCCAAAGAAGGCTCTATAAAGGCTTGAGAAATTATTTCTAATGAATTAGGGTTAATATATTCTTTAAAATCTCCTTCTTCGGCTGAGGGATTTTCTACCTGAAATAAACGATCGTAAAGTCTGATCTCTGCAGTTTTAGCATGAGCAACACTTACCCAATGTATGGTTCCTTTTACAGCAATACCGCTGGTATCATTGCCGCTCTTGCTATCAGGGAAATAGCTGCAATGGATAGAGATTATATTTCCGGTATCATCTTTTTCAAAAGACTCACACTTAACGATATACGCACTTTTTAATCTTACTACAGCACCGGGAGCCAGCCTGAACCATTTTTTTGCAGGTTCCTCCATAAAATCTTCTCTTTCAATCCATAACTCGCGCCCAAATGGAATAGATCTGCTTCCCATTGTTTCATCTGGACCATTCTCACTATGTAGTTCTTCTGTTTTACCTTCCTCGTAATTGGTAATGATTAATTTAACAGGATCTAATACCACCATCACTCTTTTTGCGGTTTCATTTAAATCTTCCCGTACACAAAATTCCAATAAACTTAAGTCTATTAAATTTTCTCTCTTAGCCACTCCAATTTTTTCGCAGAAATTCCGGATGCTTAATGGTGTATAGCCTTTTCTTCTGAAACCACATATGGTAGGCATTCTTGGGTCATCCCAACCCGATACATGGCCTTCGTTTACCAACTGCAAAAGTTTTCGTTTACTCATTACCGTATAGGTCATATTTAATCTGGCAAACTCATATTGATGGGAAGGGAATATCTCTAACTGATGAATCAGCCAGTCGTATAATTCACGATGTGGGATGAATTCCAACGTGCAAATAGAATGGGTGATATTTTCAATACTATCACTTTGTCCGTGAGCAAAATCGTACATAGGGTAGATGCACCATTTGTCTCCTGTACGGTGATGGTGCGCATGCTTGATGCGATAAATGATGGGATCACGCATCAGCATATTGGTGTGTGACATGTCTATTTTAGCACGCAAAACTTTCTCTCCATCTTTGTGTTTGCCTTCTTTCATTTCGTTAAACAAAACGAGATTTTCAGCAATAGAACGAGAACGATAAGTACTGTCTTTACCTGCTTCAGTAGGCGTTCCTTTTAGTTTGGCTATCTCTTCAGCACTGCTGTCGTCTACATAAGCCAGCCCTTTATTTATAAGGGTTACAGCGTGTATAAAAAGTTGATCAAAATAGTCAGAGGCGTAAAATTCATTTGACCAATCAAAGCCTAGCCAATTGATATCTTCTTTAATACTCTCTACATATTCGGTATCTTCCGTTACTGGATTGGTATCATCAAAACGTAAATTCGTTCGTCCGCCATAGTCTTTGGCTAGGCCGAAATTCAAACAAATACTTTTAGCATGTCCAATATGCAAATAGCCATTTGGCTCCGGAGGGAATCTGGTAATGATGGATTTGTATTTGCCATTCTTTAAATCGGTTTCAACGATTTCTTCCAGAAAATTTAAACTTTTCTCTTCACTCATATAATTAGTTATGGGGCCAAATTTACAACATTCGGGTTTTAATAGTGGCTATTCATTGCACTATTTAAGATGAGCGGGTACGCGATAGTAATTAAATCCAGATTCTGCAATCTATTGTATAAAGTGCTTCCAACTGCAAATTCCGGGTTAAAACTGGTGGGTAAGGCCTATTCCAAAGTAGTTATCCTTGTAAAAGGGCATAAATAAGGTATTTGGTTTGTTTTTCTTTCCGAATAATTTGGGCTCAAGTTTTGAATAAATACATTCCGCTAATCGGGTAGACAATATGCCAATACCGGCGCCTGCAATAACATCATTAAACCAATGTTTGTTATTATACATTCTTAAGTAGCCAGTCATACACGCCATAGAATATCCAAGTACTCCATACCAAATTGATTTATCCTGATATTCCATGCGTAAAAATTCTGCAGATGCAAACGCTTCAGCGGTATGGCCTGAAGGGAAGGAGGCATTAGACAATCCATTAGGTCTTAATTCCTGAGAAATTTGTTTTGTTGGAATGGTCGCCACATTTAAAAAAATATTGGACATCGCATAAATCATCGCAGCACCTTTCAGGTTATGCTTGCCTCTTACGCCACAGGTATTTAAGCCCAATGCAATTACTGCAGGAGCAAATTGAAGATAATTATCAAGATGAATTTGATGAGTTACATCAGTTGGAGTTACGCCTTTTTGAATGTCTTGATTTACCTTTTTTAATTCATTATTTTTTACAGCGATTCCTCCATATATGATCATTACTGCTGGAATAATAACGGAATGGTAACGGGAATCTGATGCTTTTTTTTGTATTTGATGTTCTGCACTGTCCTGGCAAAAAGAAATATTGTTGAAAAGAATTACAATAGTTGCTACTAAAAAGTATATTTTTTTCAATGGATCATTTTTATAAATGAAATTAAAGAACAATGAAAGGAATAGGCCCAAGACTGTTGAATAATCTTGATTTATTAAAATATAAAGGCTCTCTTTTTTTAGTTGATAAAGAGAAGGCTGACTCCATATTCATCTTTGCCACAGAGAAATCCTGACAGAAGGGAATGACTGATATTGCTAAAAAAAAGTAGTAAGAGTATATTTTCTTTTTTAAAAAGCGACTTATTTATCAATCGTAATGTCATGGTAAATTAAGCTTCATTTTAAATAGGAACTGGGGTCCTTAGGCAACGCCCATTTTCTTTAAATGTAAAGTGTGAGAAATAATAGCATCTCTCATTCTTTTATACTCAATGTATTTTACATCAAATTCCTCACATGTTTTTTTGATAATCTTGCTGATTTCAGGGTAATGAATGTGAGAAATTTTAGGGAATAGATGATGCTCTATCTGGAAATTCAATCCGCCCACCAACCATGAAATTAACTTATTCTTGGTAGCGAAATTAGCTGTTGTTTCAATCTGATGAATAGCCCATTCATTTTCAATGTTGTTGTTGTCAAGTGGAACAGGGAATGCGGTTTCTTCAACTGTATGTGCCAATTGAAAAACAATACTCAATACAAATCCTGCGAACATACTCAGTATTAAAAATCCAATCATCCAATTCATAAATCCAACCAGATAAATAGGCAACACAATCATCATGGAATAGTATCCGATTTTTGCAATCCAGAAAGCAAAATGATCAAAGGCACTAAATTTTTTAATGGGAACAATGCCGATTTTCTTTCTGAAATATTTTTGATAATCTGTTAGGAATACCCAAATAATTAATAAGAAGCTGTACAAAAACCAAACATAAAAATGTTGAAAACGGTGTACAGTATATTTTTTTTGTGTTGTGCACATTCTAAGCAAGGGCTTGATTTCAATATCATCGTCAACGCCATCAATATTTGTATAAGTATGGTGAATGATATTGTGTTTGTTATTCCACATCAACATGCTTGCGCCTAAACCATTTACAGAGAAAGCTGCAATTTTATTCCAGAATTTACTATTACTAAAACTGCCATGTCCGCCATCGTGCATCACATTGAATCCGAT
>CALQJH020000186.1 GCA_943330835.2 Candidatus Kuenenia stuttgartensis | reverse complement strand
GATGAAAAAAACCATCAGTTTTTGGACAAGCATTTTTTGCGAGGTTAATTGCTGTATCATCTGCGATTGTTACAAAACTATCAGTTATGTAGCAATTTTCTTGTAATGTATTGTCTTTACTTTTAGCAGAGAGATATCGCTCATATGCTTTATTTGCACATTGTTTTGCTGAAGTTTCATCAGCAAAAACACCTAATATTGAATATCCAGTAAACATATTATTGGAACTGGATTCTTTAACAACTATATATACCTTCATAGTGATTTGTATGTAAAATTCATTAATAATATCACAAGGATAATCTTTAAATTCTTTTGAAAAATGTTTATTCTAATCTACTGGATCTTGTTCTAAGAAATTAATCTCCCTGGTGCTTTTTCTTTAAATCATCTATAATAGAGGCAGGAGTTTCATTTCCTACAATAAGTCTTTGGAAAGCTCCATAAATGTTCAATGAGTTTAAATAGTGCGTCGAAATTTGATTAAATATTTCATCACTATTTAGAAGAGGAACAAGCGATCTTATATTTTGGTTGTAGATTATATTTTTATTTTCATTTACTACTACAATACCATCATCAATTAGACTATTTAAATTACCTGCAAGGATAAACAAATCTGCTATTAGTTCTTTAGGAGGAACTGTGTCTATGATTTCAACTGTGGAATGTAAACGTCCATGCGTTATTTTGTGATAAAATACTCCTTCCTTATTTTTACTCAATAAAAAAAAGGTTGAGACGCCCTTTTCACTTTCTTCAATAGTGAATTTCCATCCTTCTTTTATATGAAGCTTTTTCAAATCTCTCCAAACCAAATCTTCTTGTTTTTGTAGGTTTAGCGATAATCTGTATATTCTTTTTAAGTATAATTTTAGTTGGTTTATTTTCATTACATATTTTGCATGAGATTATTAAATGATTTCTGTTAAGTAAATAACTTTCAACTGACATTCTAATAAACTTTGAGTATTCTGTTTCTTGATTAGATTCTTTTTCTATCCAAATTTTATTTATTATTTAATCTATTGAATAGTATCTCCATTCCTGTATTGAGATACATTCAGATTACCTTTGTTCTTAATGTAGTCATTTGTTTTGATGTTTACAGTGTTAAAAAGCATCTGGTTTTCCTTTACACGATAAGATGAGTTTTATTAAAACTTCTTTTACTCTTTTTTCTAAGTTTTGACCTTCTTTAAAAGGACCTATTCTTACTTTGCTTGAGTATTCTGAAAGAGCTGGTTTTTCATTAGGAGCAAAAAAATAGACTGGAATTACTTTTTTTGAATTTGTTGTATAAACATCATAGTAAAATTCACCATTATAAGAATGGATATAAATATTATTTGGACTTAATTTATTTAGATCAACTTTTAGTGTGTTTGTATATAATGTTTTAGGCTCTGGAAAATCAAGTTTAGCCACCCAAATTTTATTTTCAAATGTACATCCAATGAACAAAGGATTTGACAATGTCAATTCACCATGCTCAGGTGTTGATCCTTGTGCATCATCCATTTTTGCATTAATCCAATTAATTGCATCATTTTTTTTAAATTGTGCATTTACTGAAATGCAACATATTGTTAAGGCACATAATGAAATTATTTTTTTCATGTTTTTTTTGAATTATTGTGCATCAGGGAAGAGATTAATACATTCTCAACGCTTTAAAATCAATACTTAGTTGAACAGGGATATCATAAATCAAATCACCGCCAATTGAATAATGATTACTTAAGTATATTGTTCCAGAATAATGTCCTTTTAAAGTTTCACCAAAATTATATATTAGTGGGTATTGAGGATTCATCGTGCCTGTTCCTAAATCAGTAATTGTTATTGGTAATTTTCTTGCGATATTATAATCTGCAGGACCACTAACAGTTTGCCAATTCCCTCCATTAATTGAACCAAGACTTGTAAATAAATTGGAAAAATATGAGCCACTTAAAGTAACTGAAAATAAAGTGCTACCCATCAATAAATTGTCAGTATTAAGTCCACACAACATATTCTGACCTGATATATAATTTGGCGATGTAACATCGTTAATTTGTAAGTATATAAATTTTTGGCCTGAATTATCATTTATTATACACTGATTATTTATCATGTGAGTTCCTGCGCTTACTATTCCGTAAGGGATGCCATTAGTAGTATTTCCTTTCACTTTATGAACTTCACCATTAATAGTAATAGTAAATTCGTAATCCATGCTATTGGTGAATGAATTACCATTATTACTTGGGTTATTATTAATGGGGTTATTATTACTGTCACTATTACAACTTAATAATAATGATGCAATTGTTAAAAGAAGGATTATTCTTTTCATAATGAAGTTGTTTAATAAATTACAATTTTACTTAATAGGTCTTTATCCAGACTACAGAGTTTAAATCTTAATTAACACAGTTGTATTTTTGGTAATGTAAATAAATAACCAAATAAAACAATATCCTTACGGTTTCTCGTAATGGATGATATTATTCAAATATAACAAAAATTGGACACATATATGTATTCAATACAAAATTGAAATGTGATGACCTTTGAATATGAATATGTCAGAGGATACATTTTTAACTAATTTAGGTATACATATTAGACAGTTGAGAGAAAAAAAGGATCTTTCACAGCAACAACTTGCTAACGACTGTAACATCCCCAAAGTACAAATAGGCAGAATAGAAAGAGCAGAAGTAAATACTACCGTAAGAACTCTTATTAAGATTGCTAATGCTCTAGAGATTCAACCAAAGGACTTGTTGGATTTGAAAAAGATATAATAAGAGGTTGGCAATTACACCAACCTCTGTATTTTATTATTGCAGGAACCAACTGTGTTTAGAATTCCTGTTTTCTAATGCATCAGAAATACCAGTAGTAAAATCAAATGCATTTACGCCTCTATCTAGGAACTTATCCAAGTAGGAAGTCTTATTGGATCCTGTGAGAAGATTGTAAAATTTCCAGAGATTGATATCTCCATTTTCATTTTTACAGAAGCTTTCATCTTGATAGTAGTCTTTTGCAACAGTATTCAAATGACCATCGTTGAGAAGCAATTCTGGAAGTAGTAACTTTTCTTTTTTAGGTAGATAATTGTACAATCTTCCTTTTCCAATGAGTTGTGCAAATTGAGACTCAGTCAATGAATAATTAGAGAGTTGCTCCATAGCGTTCAAATGTCTGTTCATATTATAGGAACTGAACAATTGAAGCGTTTTGTCTTCTAAATCTATAAATGACATTGCTTTGATTTCTTCTTTGAATCCATCTGTTGATATACACAAATTACAGCACACCATATTTTGGAATCCTATGAAAATTTTGAATTTCTCATAGGTCTTTTTGTTATACAGATTTTCTGTATTGAGTGCACGAACACCGCCAACAGTTAATGCAAGTGTATTGCCATTGATTGTTTCTGTGATGGATGGTATTCTGATAATGAACGCCATTCTCTCGTAATAGGTTGTTTTCTGATGATCTTGTAAATCTTTTACAGGAACATAAATTGCATCAGGTGTACGACCTTTAATTTGATGAGATACACGAATTTCTGGTTCCTC
>CALQJH020000185.1 GCA_943330835.2 Candidatus Kuenenia stuttgartensis | reverse complement strand
CAAAATTGAGGTTGGTTCAAAGTAAAGTTTATATATTCGCGGATATTGTGAGCCAACTGTTTACAATAAACTATAAAAGCTTTCGTTAACCAATTTGCAAAAAGGATGCACATGCAGAAAACAATGAGTTTCAAGAACATTTTAATCGTATCGTTAACTACCGTAATCTTAATCTCCTGTTCTGGGGGTAAGAAAAAGGCGCAATCGTCTGTAACCGGATGGAATTACGATGACAAGAACATGGGGAATTTCCATGTTACCAAAATTAAATACCCTAAAGCTGGTCCTGGGCTTGTTTTTGTTCAGGGCGGCTCATTTGTAATGGGTGCAAAAGAAGAAGATGTTATGGGTGATTGGAACAATACTCCACGCAGAGTAACCGTTCCTTCATTTTTTATAGATGAAACAGAAGTAGCAAATGTACATTACAGAGAATATTTGTATTGGCTGGAAAACACTTTCAATAACGATACTGCAATCGTTAGAAAAGCTTTGCCAGATTCACTTTGCTGGAGAGAAGAGTTGGCTTACAATGAGCCATATGTAGAGTTTTATTTCAGGTATCCATCTTACAATTATTACCCAGTTGTAGGTGTTAGCTGGCAGCAAGCGCATGATTTTTGTATTTGGAGAACAGATCGCGTTAACGAACTTACTCTTATTAAGAAAGGATATTTGAAAAAAGATGCTGCAAAAAAAGAGATGAAAGGTGCTGGTGCAGATGGTTCCTTTAATACAGATGCTTATTTATCTAATCCTGAAATGATTCAGGGAAAAGCAAAACCAAAAAAATCAGTTCTTAAGGACATCAACAATAAACCAAGAAGTACGGTTCGTATGGATGATGGCGTTCTTGGTATGAGCTATCGTTTACCAACAGAAGCAGAGTGGGAATATGCTGCATATGGTTTGGTTGATCAGAATCCTTCTCCCCGTAAAAGCGAAAGTAAAAGTGGAGAGGAATTACGTTCAAATCAGTTGTTATATTCTTGGAGTAAAAACATCAATGGTTTAAGAGATAACAGACATGGTACATTCCAGGGGAAATTCTTAGCTAACTTCAAGCGTACTAGTGGAGATAATATGGGTGTTGCAGGAGGCTTGAATGATCGTGCGGCGATACCTGGAAATGTGAAAGCTTTTTATCCTAATGCATTTGGCTTATATAATATGTGTGGTAATGTGAGTGAGTGGGTTGGTGATGTTTACAGACCTTTAACTCCTGTTGATGGACAAGATTTCAACTATTTCCGTGGTAACAGATTCCAGAAGTTTTACAAAAACAGTAGTGGAGAATATGAAAGAGACAGCATGGGCCGTTTAAAGAAAGTTGACATCTCTGATGAAGAGGTTAAAAACAGAACCAATTACCAACGTAATAATGTTATCAACTATTTAGATGGAGATTCAGCTAGTGGTGCTTCATATGGCTATGGTTCAACTACACTGATCAACGATAAATCAAGAGTAATAAAAGGCGGTAGTTGGAATGACAGAGCTTATTGGTTAACTCCAGGTTCTCGTCGTTACATGCAAGAAGATCAAGGTGCGAGTACAGTAGGTTTCAGATGTGCCCAAAGTTATCTTGGACCACCTGAAGGACCTGGATTCCAAGAAGGTAATATCTTTGGAAAAAGAAAACAGAAGAGCAAATCAAAAAGAAAATAAAATAACTTATAAAAAACCTCCGAAGTATCGGAGGTTTTTTATTTAGGGCAATATCCTTCCTTTAATTGAATAGCAGTACATACAAAAAAATGTTACGTATGTCCGCATGAATCACGTGAAATACAATCAGAGTGATTCTATCCTTTCGTTCAAACTTCAAATTATTCGCAAATTGAACAGGGTAAAATATCTACTATGGGTAACTAAAAAAATTTATGGTATTAATTCTCGTTAAACCTTGGTTAATTGACTTAGAAAAAAAATTTGGTTCGTCTACCAATGCCTTATTATTAGCGGAGAATTTTATATGTGGTTCGTACCACAACAACGGAGCCTCTTTCCAAGCAACCTAAAACTAGCTTTGGCGGTTTTGTTGGTACCTGATGGTACAAACCACAACGACGAGATAACTCCTGTTGTATAAGAATAAAAAATGCCCGCTATAAAAGCAGGCATTCTAAGTAATTAAGTTTGATGAGATACTTATTTTTTCACCGTAAATACTCTAGATAAATTAAATCCAAAACTTATTTCTCCTTTACCCCAGCTATGTGTTGTATTGGTGATAAATGCTTTTTCATTCATCCCATTGGAATTAGAGAAATGCAATTGGAAAACGTGCCCCCCTGTTTCAATATCAAATCCAATGGCTAATGGATTTTTCATCAGGTCAAATTGTGTTTGGTCTTTCCCTGATTTAATAAGATAGTGATAGTCTACTACAAAGGCTGTACGCTTAGATATTTTATATCTCGCACCTAGACCTATGGCGAAGAAATCATTAGTATAATCTTTCCCAGAAACTAAATTAACATGTACATGTGTAGGTGCAATTTGGGCACTAAAATTTTCATTGAATTTTCTACCTACAATTACTTCATTGTAATATCCCATTCTGCTGGAAAAATAATTTTTTCTTGAAGGATCAGCCCATTTTGTACCAATGATTGTAGATCCTGTTACCAATACCACCGATACGGGAGAAGGGTGCTTCCCTCCTGTAGTTTGAGGAATAGCTCTGTACTTAATAAATCCATCGTACTCTTTGTCAAATGTACTTCTTCCAATACCTATGGTAAGATCTTTAGTTACGCCATAATCAAAACCAAAACGCATAGAAGCTTGATCTAAACCAAACAAATTCTCAAACCCTGAATTCACATATCCAAAACGATGCAAGATTCTTACATCCAATACACCCTTCCCTATAAATTCCATAGAGTGGCCATTGATTACCCTGCTTGATTTGAAGGCATTAGTCACATATTGTCTAGGTGTTTCTTTATCCATTCCAGCCAACATATCATCTTGTGCAAAAAGTGAAGATGAAACACTTAAAACAGATGCAAATAAAATTGTCTTAGTTTTTTTAATAGTCATTGTTTTTATTTTGATAAAGTGTAATTACAATTGATTTTTATTTTTGCCGTTTTAGATAATTTATCTTTTACAACACCTGGTATAGCAATTTTATAATCATCCAAAACTACAGTAAATTCTGAAGACGCTGCTATTGACTCTCCTTTTACTTTAAATGTTCCAGTTGTCTCTACGTCTTTTTTCACGCCATGAATTTCAAGTGTACCCTTAACCGTTACTGGATAAGTGCCGTCCTTTGCAATATTGACTTTATCCATATTAGTTACCTTCCCTTTAAAAGTTGATTTAGGAAATTTATCACTCTCCATGTAATTCTCATTAAAATGCTCCATTAACAAAGCACTCCAGAATTCAAACCCTTTAATTAATACAGAGAACTGCATGTCGCCAGTTGCAGGATTGAATGCACTTAATACCGACTTGTTGGTTCCTGTGATGTCTTCCATGCCAGTACCAGCATCAAACCAGGCCTGTCCTGTTTTTGTGGTGTAAATTTTGTTTTGTGCATGAATACCATTTATAGATAAAAGAGCCAAT
>CALQJH020000184.1 GCA_943330835.2 Candidatus Kuenenia stuttgartensis | reverse complement strand
TTTATTATACTCATGAAAGGTATCAACGATTTCATCTGCAAACCTTACAAATCCATATATATTGTAAATAGGTTCATGTAAATCTTTATGGAGTAGGCGTATAGAACTACTGAAAGAAGTGCTGTATCTTTCGGTAGTTATTTGGCTGCATTGACTACTTACTTCATCAAAAAGATGCATCATTGCTTATTAGTTTTATAGCTTTTACTAATTTCGGTTGCTACTACTTCACCGCTAATCAATGAAGGCGGAACACCGGGTCCTGGAACAGTTAATTGGCCGGCATAAAATAAATTTTTAACTTTTTTGCTTTTCAATGATGGCTTTAAAATTGATGTCTGCATCAATGTATTGGCCAATCCATATGCATTACCCTTAAAGGCATTGTAATCTTTTTTGAAATCTGATACAGCATATGATTTTTTATAAATAATAGCATCTTTAATATTTTGTCCGATGAATCGCTCATATCTTTCTACGATTTTATCAAAATATTCTTCTCGTAATTTTTCATCATCCCCTTCCAATCCTGCAGCAACAGGTATAAGAAAAAATAAATTCTCGCAACCATTTGGCGCCACAGTATCATCGGTAACAGAAGTAGCACTTACATAAAACAAAGGCGCTGTCGGCCATTGTGGCTTTTTATAAATCTCATCCCCATGAAGATTAAAGTCAACATCAAAAAATAAAGAATGATGTGTAATATTAGTTAGCTTCTTATTTAAACCTACATAATACAACAAAGAAGAAGGCGCCATTACTCTTTTATCCCAATATTCATTTGTATAACTTCTATGTTCCTGATCTAATAATTGCGTTTCAATAAAATGATAATCTGCACTTCCAACAACAACATCTGCATCAAATTTAAGACTGGTTTCATTTTCACCATTACGCATAGTCGCTAAAACTGTTTTAGCCGTGTTGTTTAAAATGTCAATTTTAGTAACATCGGTATTAAACTGAAATTTTACACCCAGCTCCAATGCTAGTGTATACATCGCATCTGCAATATTGTACATGCCACCTTTAGGATACCAGGTGCCAAGTTTAATATCTGCATAGTTCATTAAACTATACAACGCTGGAATATCTGCTGGAAGAGCGCCCAAAAAAAGAACGGGAAATTCCATTAATTGAATCAACTTAGGATGTTTAAAATATTTACGTACGTGATTTCTCATCGATGTAAATACATCTAGTTTAAACAAGCCTTTCGCTAAATCCACATCAAAGAACTCAGTAAGTTTTCTTCCTGGCTTATGAACCAGTTTTTGCATTCCAACCTGGTATTTATAAGCAGCTTCTTGTAAAAATAAATCCAATTGTTTTCCACTGCCTGATTCTATTTCCTCAAATACCTTTTTTAACTCATCGTAGTTTGCAGGAATGTCTAACGGACCATCTTCATAATACACTCTATAGGAGGGATTCAATCTTATTAATTCATAATAGTCAGCTACTTGTTTGCCAAAAGAATTAAAATATCTGTCAAAGACATCTGGCATCCAATACCAACTTGGGCCCATGTCAAATAAAAATCCATCTTCAGAAAACTTCCTTCCTCTTCCTCCTGGCATGGATTGTTTTTCTAAGACCACAACCTCCCAACCATTTTTGGCCATAAAAGAAGCTGTGGACATTCCAGAAAAACCACTTCCAATTATAACTACTTTTTTCACGGCGGAAAGATATTAAATATTTTTTTTGGGAGAAAACTGTTTTTCGTCAGTACCTGTTTATTGCTGCTTTTAATAATTTTCGGGCAAAATGAATTCTGCTCTTAACTGTTCCTAATGGCTCTTGAAGAAAATCTGATATTTCATTGTATTTATACCCTTCAAAATATAAAACAAAGGGATTTTTAAAAATGTCTGGTAGCCCTTGAATAGCATTTTTTATTTCTTTTAATTTCATTCCAGACTCAGCCAAATTAACCACGCTATTCTGATTATGATCCAATAAAAAGTCATTTGGAGTATGGTCAAAAATAGTATGTTGTCTTGCCTTTTTGCGATAATCATTTATAAAAATATTTCGCATTATAGTATACATCCAAGCTTTTATATTTGTACCAACATTATATTTTTCCTTATTGGCAAGCGCTTTATATAAGGTCTCTTGTGTAAGATCTTTTGCTGATTCTGTATCTCTCGTTAAGGTAAAAGCAAAGGGTTTTAAAAAAGCTGAGTTAGCAATGACAACATTTTCAAATTCTTGTGTAGACATTTTTGTTTAACTTTTAATAACATAAAGCTAAACAATAAAATAATAGGAAGGAAATGTTTTGTTTAATATTTTTTTATTGTTATTCTACAAATTAGAAATGAATTCCATAACTTCTAAGATATTCTTTTTGAATATTACAGGTTTATGTATTTTTTTTTCAAAGTTCTGAATGATTTGACCAGAAATGATACAAGGTATTGAGGATAGTTTTTTTGAGATATTGGCTAAAAACTTTTCAAAATTAAAACTTTGTCCAGGTCTTGTAATATGACAATACAGATAATCTGGCTTTTTTACATTGACTACGTATCCTACATCTGTCAACGGGACATTGCATCCCAAATAAATAACTTTTATGCCTCTTTTTTTAAGTAGATAATATACAAACAATAACCCTAATTCATGATATTCTGTTTCAGGCAAGAACAACAGTATTGTTTTGTTGATACTAATAGGCGAATCAATACTATCAATTCCAACCATTAATTTTTGCCGGATAATATTAGTAACCAAATGCTCCTGTGCTGGATTTATATGATTGGTGAGCCATAATATTCCAATCTTTTCCATGTATCTGAAAATGATTTGTGTAATGGTTCGCTCAATACCTTGTGTCTTAATATAATTTGAAATCGTGTTTTCAAAAGCAAGGGTGTCAAGATCTACCATGTATTGAACTAGCTCATTCACAACTTTTTCCTGCTGTGCTTCCTGTTGATTCAGCGAAAGAATTTTTTCATTTCTTTCTTCTTCAGTCATCTTATCAATATGAGATATTTTAAACCCATATTTATTTAGCAATGCAATATTTAATATGGTTTTTAATTCCTCATTTGAGTAATAGCGAATATTAGTAAAAGTGCGGCTGGGTTTTAAAAAACTATAGCGTTGCTCCCATATTCTTAAAGTGTGGGCTTTAACTCCAGATAGATTTTCGAGATCTTTTATTGTAAATGAATTCATGATTAGTAATATAAGATAACATTACAATTCTGAGACGATTTTGTTCATTTTTTTTGAATAGAGAAAAGAAATACAGCGAATTAACAAACTAGCCCACCATTTAAATGGTGGGCTAGCGTTTAAAAAAATTAAAGCATTAAGCTATATTAGAACTTCATCACTCTCGTTGTCTTCACATCCTTCCCTTGTCTTACTTCGATAAAGTAGGCACCCGCCTTCAACGCTGAACCTAAGCTCAAAGTTTGATTCGCTGCTACCTTCACCGATTGGATGAATCTGCCCTGGATATCCAATACTCTTGCTGTTACTTCTTCCTTACCTGCTGTTAACACCTGTAAGTTGAAGTTGCTTGTTGTTGGATTCGGGAACACTTTCACACTCATTGACTCGGCTGGTGT
>CALQJH020000183.1 GCA_943330835.2 Candidatus Kuenenia stuttgartensis | reverse complement strand
GGATTTCCAATAATTAATGCGTAGGGCAATACAGATTTTGTTACAACTGCACCCGCACCTATAAAGGCGAAAGATCCTATTTCATTTCCACATACAATTGTAGCATTAGCACCAATGGTTGCTCCTTTTCTGATGATGGTAGTTTTAAAATCGTTCTTTCTGCTAATAGCACTTCTGGGATTGATAACATTCGTTAAAACAACACTTGGGCCTAAAAAAACATCGTCTTCACAAACAACACCTTCATATACACTAACGTTGTTTTGTATACGCACATTATTGCCTATTAGGACTCGACTCCCTACCATAACATTTTGTCCGATAGTACAATTTTCGCCAATCGAAGCGCCTGTCATAATATGTGAAAAGTGCCAGATTTTTGTACCCTTTCCAATAGCACAATTTTCATCAATCACTGATGAAGGATGTATGAAAAAAGCAGACATGGTTATTTTTTTACAATTTGACTAAGATAAGCACCATAGCCGCTTTTATGAAGATTTCCTGCAAGTTTTACTAACTGTTCCGTAGAAATAAATCCCATTCTCCAGGCGATTTCTTCAGGACATCCAATCTTTAATCCCTGGCGTTTTTCAATAACTCTTACATATTCACTGGCATCATTCAAAGAATCAAAAGTTCCGGTATCAAGCCAGGCAAACCCTCTGTCCAATGTGACTACTTTCAATTGTTTGTTTTCCATATACACACGGTTCACATCTGTAATTTCAAATTCTCCTCTTGGGCTTGGCTTTATATTTTTTGCAATAGTCACTACTTCATTATTGTAGAAATATAATCCAGGAACAGCAAAATTACTCTTGGGATGATCTGGTTTTTCTTCAATACTTAATGCGTTAAAATCTTTGTCAAATTCAACCACTCCATATCTTTCTGGATCACTTACCGGATAAGCAAAAATCACAGCGCCTTCAGGATTAGCAGCATTTTGTAACATTTGACTAAAGCCACTTCCATAAAAAATATTGTCGCCCAAAACCAATGCAACACTATCATTACCTACGAATTTATCGCCGATAACAAACGCTTGTGCAAGACCATTGGGAACTTCTTGTTTGGCATAAGAAATATTACAGCCCCATTGAGAACCATCACCTAATAAACGGGAAAATTGCACTTGATCTTCCGGTGTCGTAATAACCAGAATATCCTTAATTCCTGCCAACATCAATGTACTCAATGGATAATAAATCATGGGCTTGTCGTAAATAGGCATAAGCTGCTTGCTGATTCCCATGGTAATTGGGTATAATCTTGTACCAGAGCCGCCTGCGAGAATAATTCCTTTCATATATAGTTGGGTTGAATAGCGTTTAAAATGGTTGAATGGTTGTTGAAAGGTGGTTTAATGAGTGTTTAATGATTGTTGAATGTGGTTGAATTAGGTAACTATTAATTCATTTGATTTTTAGGTTTACTATTTATGCAATTTATTTGTGCAGTTCTCAGATTATTGAGTTTTACTGATAGGGCTTGTATTTTATTACGAAGCGCCGACAGCTGGTTTTCTAAAATTAATTGCAAATCGAATGAAAGTATCAATTGATTCAATAATTCTATCAGACTTCCGTAAGCAATCGTTGAAAATCTGGCTTGGTCTTTAGCGGAATGTCTTGTGGAACCTTCTGCAATGTTTGAAGAAACCGAAACTGCGGCTCTTTTCATTTGACTTACCAATCCATATTTTTCTTTTTCCGGAAATTGCTCCATCAGCTTATAAATATCAATTACCAGAACTCTTGATAATTGCCAAACTTCTAATTTCTCAAAAGAAAATTTATATGCTGACATTTAAATGCTTTAATTAGTAAAGAAAATGCAATTGTTGGTTAGAAAAACTGCAATTACTATTCGAAATTAAAGCACTACCTTTTTATTTTATAGCGTTATTCCCGATTGTTTTTTGATTTTTTCACCCATTATGATGCGTCTTTTCCTCTCTACTCTCTTCCAACAATCATTCAATTATTCTTAAACCACAATTTCAACAATTCTTCAACAACCTTTCAACCATCCTTCAACAATCTTCTTCAACCCTTCCTCACCCATACATCCCCTCATAATATTTTTGATAAGTCCCACTGGTAACATCAGCCAGCCATTCACTATTATTCAAATACCAGTCAATCGTTTTAGACAAGCCTTCTTCAAATTGTAAAGAGGGCACCCAGCCCAACTCAACTTTTAATTTAGTGGAGTCAATCGCATAACGCAAATCGTGTCCTGCTCTGTCTTTTACATAAGTAATCAATTGTTCATTCTCTCCGGCAGCTCTTCCCAATTTCTGATCCATTTGATGACACAACTCTTTTACCAAGGCTATATTTGTCCATTCATTATGACCCCCAATATTGTAAGTTTCCCCAATTCTTCCCTTGTGAAAAATAACATCAATTGCCCTTGCATGGTCTTCTACAAACAACCAATCTCTAACATTCTCGCCTTTCCCGTAAATAGGAAGCGGCTTTTTGTTGATAATATTATGAATACAAAGCGGAATCAATTTTTCAGGGAAATGATACGGACCATAATTGTTGGAGCAATTGGAAATTTTAACTGGCAATCCAAAAGTGTGATAGTAGGCTCTTACAAAATGATCTGAAGATGCTTTTGAAGCAGAATATGGACTACGTGGGTCATATGCGGTTTCTTCAGTGAAAAAACCCTCAGCCCCCAGACTTCCGTATACCTCATCTGTTGAAATATGATAAAATAATTTTCCTTCCATTTGGCCTTTCCAATGGTCCTTCGCTGCTTGCAACAAAGCCACAGTGCCATTTACATTGGTTTTTACAAATGCCAGCGGATCTGTAATAGATCTGTCAACATGACTTTCAGCAGCACAATGCAATACCCCTGTAAAATTATATTTATCAAAAAGCGACTTTACTAGCTCCATGTCTGTAATATCTCCTTTTACAAAAGTATAATTAGTGCTATTCGCAACATCTTTCAAATTGGCCAGATTCCCTGCATAAGTAAGGGCATCAAGATTAATAATGTTATAGTTGGGATACTTTGTCACAAACAAACGAGTAAGATGCGACCCTATAAAACCTGCTCCGCCTGTAATTAGAATTGAGTTCATTATTATTGTACTAATTGATTTTCAACAAAAATATAGAATATTACCAAAAGCTTTCTGCTAAAATCTAATAATTCATCCCTTTTGACAACACATTCAAATAAAATAAGCTCAAATAATTGATTACTAGCTAGTTCATGATAATAATAGTGCTGGAGCAATTACCTTTGCCGCTATGCATTATGCTTCAGTAGAAAATATCAGTAAATCCTTTGGAATCAGAACGCTTTTCAAAAACATCTCTATAAACATTGAGGAGGGTGATAAAATAGCCCTTGTAGCCCGCAATGGATCTGGGAAAAGTACCTTAATGAAGATTGTGGCTGGGATTGACAATTCTGATAGTGGCACAGTATGGGTTCATAAGGAGATCAAAACGGTAATGCTGCAACAAGACAATGACTTTGATCCCAATAAAACAATATGGGACAATGTGCTCCGTTTAGACAATCCCGTAGTAAAAGTGGTTAAGGATTACGAGGAGTTTCT
>CALQJH020000182.1 GCA_943330835.2 Candidatus Kuenenia stuttgartensis | reverse complement strand
GGGGCTAAAATCGCAACATGTGCAAGAAATAAAAACAAACTTGACGAGCTCCAATCAAAACATCCTACCGGATTTTTACATTGTGTAGTTGCCGATGTAAGTGAATATGATGATTGCAAACTATTTATCGAGTCAACCATTCTACAATACGGAGGAATTGATATTTTAATTAACAATGCAGGTATATCAATGAAATCTCTATTTGTTGATGTAGATGTAACCGTTATTAAAAAGCTCATGGATATTAATTTTTTAGGCGCTGTTTATTGTACAAAACTTGCCTTACATTCTATATTGGAAAGAAAAGGAACAATTGTAGGCGTCTCCTCTATTGCAGGTTATAGAGGTCTTCCAGGAAGAAGCGGTTACTCTGCAAGTAAATTTGCACTTAATGGCTGGCTGGAGTCTTTAAGAACGGAACTATTGAAAGCCGATGTAAATGTAATGTGGGTTTGTCCAGGATATACTAAAAGCAATATCAGAAACGCCGCTCTTAATGATAAAGCTGTAGCTCAAGGAGAAAGCCCATTAGATGAAAATTCATTGATGAGTGCGGAAAATTGCGCAACACATATTCTACATGCAATCAAAAAAAGGAAAAGAACTTTAATTCTTACTTTTAAAGGGAAACAGACTGTTTGGATGAATAAATTGTTTGCTTCGCTTACAGATAAATTAACTTACCGGTTTTTCTTTAAAGAGGGGAAGCTTATAAAATAATTTCAATAGTTTTAGTTTATACTTGATAAAAAATTAACTTTAACTTTAGCCCTAAAATATTAATTATTCAAAATGCCCTTACTGACCCTCACTACTGATATCAGCGAAAAGGATTTCCTTGTGGGCGCTATCAAAGGTCAGTTATTACGTTACCAGCCCGATTTGAATATTATAGATATTACTCACTCTCTAACTGCTTTTAATTATGCTCAGGCGGCTTATGTTTGCAGAAGTGCCATTAAAAACTTCCCTACCGGCACCTACCACTTAATGTTAGTTAATATTTTTGATGAAGATCCTGAATACATGCTTCTTGCCGAACATAATGGACATTTCATTGGTTGTGCAGATAACGGATTGCTAACAATGATATTAGAAGAGTATCCTCAAAAAGTAGTGGGCCTGGATTTAGATAAATCAATTCAAAAAAGTTCTCTTTTTTTTACCAATGTATTTGCCAAAGCTTTACAGGAACTTCAAAATGGAAAAACTATCGAAGAAGTTGGTAACATGAATATTCAAATCAGAGAAAAACATCCGCTTAAACCAATGATTGGCGACAATTGGATGGAAGGGCAAATTATTTATATCGACAATTTTGAAAATGTAATTGTAAATATAAATAAAGTTGAATTTGAAGAGCACAGAAGAGGAAGATCATTCTCTATTATTTTCAAAAGAGACGAAGTCATCGATAAATTAAGCAATAATTATTCAGATGTTCCTAAAAGTGATAAACTGGCCTTCTTCAATTCGGCTGGCTACCTTGAAATAGCCATCAACAACGGAAATGCTGCAGGACTCTTTGGATTGCAAGGGTTTTCAGAAAGTCAAACAAATAATAATAAGGTATTTTACCAAACGGTTAGGGTGCATTTCCAATAACTCTCCCATTATCATACAAATTGTTAAGCCACACAAATAATGTATGGCTTAACAATTTTTATTTTCTGTCCTTATACTTTTTGCTTAACTGATTTTGCTGATTTAACAGGCTTTGCTGTCTTTACGGCTTTTACAGGCGTTACAACTTTTGCTGCAACCTTTACAGGAGGAACCACTTTTGCAACCTTTTTTGCCGCTATACGCTTTGCTGAAAATGGTTTTCCCAGTTCTTTCACTACTTTAATGGGGCGCTTTATTACTTTTGCGGGAATGCCTTTTTTAAGTCTTTTAAAAGCGTCCTCAATAGCTTTACTCAATTCTTCGTATGTAGCTTTTCCTGTAACCAATGTCCCATTTACAAAAAAAGTAGGAACATCTTTTACTCCTCTATCAAGACCTTCTTTCAAATCTCCCTGAACCTGCCAACCGTAAGTAGCATTTACCAATTCGTCAAGGAATTTTTTATTATTTACACCCGCCTCTTTGGAATGCAATTTTAAACTTGTCGTGCCAAGATTTCTTCTGTTTGCAAATAAAATATTATGCATTTCCCAAAACTTCCCTTCCTGAGCTGTAGCCACTGCAGCCTCCCCAGCTTTCAAACTTCTTTGATGGATTTTTGTTAAGGGAAAATGACGGAAATTAAATCTGATCCTACCATCATATTCTTCCAATAATTTTTTCACTATCTCATTTGCGTTTGCACATACTTCACTTTCGTATTCACCAAATTCTTCCAAAGTAACTTCTGCCTTAGGATTACCAACGAATACATCTCTTGGTTCAATAATTTCGACAATCTCTTTTTTAAATGCCATTTTCTATCTGTTTTTTTTCTATTTTAAAATCAAACAATAAAATAATACTATTGTTCGAACGGTACGTTTTTATTTTGAATTCGGCTGAAGTTATGATATTTTGTTTTCTTTTAAAAACTGGAAGGTAAATTAATTCAATAGCGACTCATAACTAATTAATTACCAGCAAATTAAAGCCAATTAATTTTTTGTTATAATGCATTAAGGACTGCTTTTTTTTCGATTTCATTTCGAAAAACTACAACGCCGTCAAAAACATCTACCGTAACGGGTATCGACTTATCAATATCATCCATGAGAATTTTTTTACTCAATTGGTTCACAATTTGCTTTTGAATGAGTCGTTTTAATGGCCTTGCTCCAAACTGAGGATCAAACCCATTTTCAGCTAGATATTCCAATGCATAATTATTAAATTCTAAATTAATCCCATTTTGAGCCACTAATTTCTTCAAGTCATTCAGTTGAATAGTAATGATACTTTTAATGTCACTCTTCATTAACGGCTGAAACATGATAACCTCATCTATTCTATTTAAAAACTCTGGCCTTATGGTTTGTTTAAGCAAACTTAAAACTTCTGTTTTTGTTTTTTCTACAACCTCAAATTTATTTTGATCAGTAACCTTTTCAAAATTCTCCTGAATGATTTGACTTCCCAAATTACTGGTCATGATAATAATCGTATTCTTGAAATTTACAAGTCGTCCTTTATTATCTGTAAGTCTGCCATCGTCAAGCACCTGCAATAAAACATTATAAACATCTGGATGCGCCTTCTCGATTTCATCAAGCAATACAACAGAATAAGGTTTTCTTCTCACTGCCTCTGTCAACTGGCCACCCTCATCATAACCTACGTATCCCGGAGGCGCACCAACGAGCCTGCTTACCGTGTGTTTCTCCTGGTATTCACTCATGTCAATTCTCGTAATCATGCTCTCATCATCAAATAAATAATCTGCCAATGCCTTTGCTAACTCGGTTTTACCCACTCCTGTTGTTCCTAAAAATATGAATGACCCTATTGGACGTTTCACATCTTGCAATCCTGCTCTACTTCGTCTAATCGCATCCGATACTGCCTCGATGGCTTCCTCTTGCCCTACTATTCTTTTATGCAATTCGTCCTCAAGATGCAACAGTTTATCACGATCACTCTGCAACATTTTAGCAACTG
>CALQJH020000181.1 GCA_943330835.2 Candidatus Kuenenia stuttgartensis | reverse complement strand
GAAAAATGTCAATGTTAATTTTGGATTTTATACACGTTCTTTCAGAACATTGATGCCATGCTTAAATGTCAATTTCGGAAAAATTGCAAACTTGCGTTACTCGTATGAAACGCCTATTAATTCAAACAAATTCAAGGCGTATACAGCAAAACGCAGTGAACTGGCTTTGATTTTAACTTACAAACGTTATACTAGTCCAGGCACAAGATTCTATAAGAAAACAAATTTCTGGTAAAAAGCATCTCATAAAAAAACAATGATTGTATAAGTCGGGTTTAATGTTTATCAAAAATAATCAGGTGAATATAAATAGCGAATTCAATCAGCAAAAAAGTTAAAAACACAAAAGATACACGATGAAAAAAATATTTATTCAAGCTCTGGCATTATTGGGAACTATAAACGCATTTGCACAGCCTGCTTTGGAAAACCTAGGAGCAAAAGTTAATACCACTTACTCGGAGGTTAGACCAACAATTTCTGCCGATGGTAAAACACTATATTTTGTTGTTGAAGGAAATCCTAAAAACACCATGTATAAAAATGATAAACTTGCACAGGATGTTTGGTATTCAGAACTTGATGATTCTGCTGCCTGGGCTCAGTCAAGACAATCTGCTGCTCCAATCAACGGTTTAAAAGACAATGCAGTGTTTTGGGTTTCACCAGATGGTAACAGGATTTTAATAAGAGGTGCTTTTGATAATGGAAAGTATTTGGGAAGAGGATTTTCTTTGAGCAATAAAGTAGAAGGCGGATGGTCTAATCCTGAAAGATTAAAGATTAAGGGCTATAACAAAATGGCTGTTGACAGATATTCTGGAGCTTCAATGGCTAATGATGGTAAAACTTTATTACTCTATTTTTCTGAAGAAAAAAACAGTTTTCTCAATGATATTTATGTAAGTAAATTAAATGAAGAAACAGAAGAATGGTCTACACCAATGAAGTTGGGAGCTGATATTAATACAGATGATTACGATGAAATTACTCCATCAATTGCTTCTGATGGTGTTACACTTTATTTTTCGAGTAACCGTCCGGGTGGTGTAGGAGATTATGATATCTGGATGAGCAAAAGATTGGATGATTCATGGAAACACTGGAGCGATCCTGTAAACATGGGCGATTCTATCAATACAAAAAAATGGGATGCTTATTTTTCTGTGGATGCCAGAGCTGAATATGGATATTTGGCTACTACTCAAAATGCAATTGGCGGTACAGATCTTGCAAAAATAAAATTAACCGAATCACAAAAACCTAAAACAGTTGTTTTGGTTTATGGTAAAGTATTTAATGCCATTACCAAAGAACCAATGAATGCACAATTGTTTTATGATGTTGTGCCTGGCGAATCAAGCGAAGGAAATGCTATTTCAAATCCCGAAGGTGTTTATAAAGTTACTTTGCCTTATGGAAAAAAATATAGCATCCGCGCATCTGCAGATAAATTTTTCTCTGTAATTGACACTTTGAATTTAAGCGAAAATGGTGTTTATAAAGAAATCCACAGAGACCTTTATTTATACCCTGTAGTTACAGATGGTAAAGTATTGCTTGATTCAAATGGCAATGTAATCAGAACAAGTATCGACAGTTTAGGGTCAGATGGTTTAGATAGTCTTGCCGAAGGTCAGATATTGACAACAAATAATATTTTGTTTGATTTTGGAAAAACAATTTTACGTTCTGAATCTTACAAAGAGCTTGATAAAGTAGCAAGAATGTTGAAAGCAAATCCAGGAATGCAAATTGAATTGTCGGCTCATACAGATGCTATTGGTGGATATAGTGCAAATCTTAAACTTTCAAATGACAGGGCTAATGCATCGAGAGAATACCTTTTATCTAAAGGTGTTCAGGCCGATCGCGTGACAGCAAAAGGTTATGGAGAAACAACTCCAGTTGGGTCAAACCAAACTGAAGAAGGTCGTCAGGCAAATAGAAGGGTTGAATTTAGAGTTATTAAGAAGTAGAATCGTTGTAAATCATAAACTAAATACAAATCCTGTTCATTAATTTGAGCAGGATTTTTTTTGAGAGCGTCATTGCCTTGTTTAAATAAAATAAAAAAAGAATTAATTGAAAGCGGCACATTAATTCTGCACATGGGATAAACTTCAACCCGGATTTTGCAGTTGGAATCGCGATGAAAGTAAAAAAGGGAATAAAGACGGGTGGTTAAGCCGACATTTTGGACGAAAGCATAATGAATTATGTTGAGCATTTTACCATAATGACAGAATGTATTCAGGCAGAGCAAGGGATCTGTCAATGCCTGAATACATTAGCCATTCGCACATTCGTGGCTAAACCATCCGCTATAAACCTTCGTGTTTTTTCTTGCCTTTGCGTCTTCGTGGCATCCCTATCCAAAAAAAATCACCTCTGCGCAAACTCCTTTTACACCTTTCTCTGCGGCAAAAACCTTCGTGTTTCTTCGTGCCTTAGCGTCTTCGTGGCATCCCTATCCAAAAAAAATCACCTCTGCGCAAACTCCTTTTACACCTTTCTCTGCGACAAAAACCTTCGAGTTTCTTCGTGCCTTTGCGTCTTCGTGGCGAAACCCTTTATCCTTTGCGCCTTTCTCCAGGTAATGAAAATCCAAAAGTTGTTCCCACATCAATCTTGCTTCTTACATGAATGGTTTGCTGGTGAGCTTCAATAATATGCTTGCAGATGGCTAATCCTAATCCGCTGCCGCCAACTTTTCTGCTTCGTGCCATATCTGTTCTGTAAAATCTTTCGAAAATTCTAAGCCGGTGTTCTTCGGCAATTCCTGATCCATCATCACTGACTTCTATCAAAATATTTTTGCCGTCTACTTTGTAAAAACTGGCTTCTACTGTTCCATTATTTTTCCCGTACTTAATTGCATTGTCAACGATGTTTATAAGCACCTGTCTTATTTTTTCTTTATCGGCATAAACAGACAAAGGAACTTCACAACCTTTTTTGATTGAGCAAACAATTCCTTTTTCTTTTGATTTTAAATATAAAGAATCGAAAACTTCTCTTATCAGATCTTGAATTATAAAATCTTCAGAATACAGCAATAATTCGCCGCTTTCTAATTTTGAAATCTCATCGAGGTCATCAACAAGATTTACAAGTCTTTCAATATTTCTTTCGGTGCTTTGTAAAAATTTTGTGTTCACTTCCTGGTTATGAATAGCACCATTTAAAAGTGTTTCAACATATCCCTGAATAGAAAATATTGGCGTTTTTAATTCGTGACTTAAGTTTTGTAAAAATTCTTTTCTGAACACTTCATTCTGTTGCAACACTTCCATTTCTTTCTTGCGTTGATCGGCCCATTTCTCAACATCTAATCTTACTTCATCAATAGTTTTTAATGGCAAAATATTTTTATAATAAAACTCTTCCCGCTTTGTAGCCTTGGTTTGAGAAATAAGTTTATAAATTAATTTTATTTGCCTGTGGATGAATTTTTTAATGATGAATGAAATCAATCCATAAGAAAATAAAAAAATAACTGCAAATGCAATTAATACTAACCACCAGGTTTGATTAAAAAATAAAACCCCTAAAGAAATTGGGAATGCAAGCACCAGCGCACTGAATATTGCCAATTGATTTGGCGACAAATTG
>CALQJH020000180.1 GCA_943330835.2 Candidatus Kuenenia stuttgartensis | reverse complement strand
CTAAGGTTTACTGTAAATGGAAATATTCTAGGTAACCCGCTGAAATTACCTTCGCATGGATTATCTCCAACTTCTCCTGATAGATGGCTAAATTTTTACAATACCTGGAATTCCGGCAATGCAACCAGTGCAATATTTTCTATTTATGATTCAACTGCAACATTTGGAGGAAATGCTTTTGGATTAGACGATATTTCTATTGGCACGATCATTCCTTATCTCACTCTTACCTCTAGTCCAATAACTGATACACAAAATGTTTGTATCAATACTCCAATACAAACAGTAACCTTAAGTTATGGATCGGGTGGCACCCCAACTGTGACTGGACTTCCAGCCGGAGTTACCGCAACTATTTCCAATACAACAATTACGATTTCAGGCACTCCAACTGTTGACGGCACTTTTAATTATACAGTTTCAACTGTAGGATGTAACATAAAAAAATTTCTTGGGCAAATAATTTCTCAAAATTCAAACTTAATTCTAAATTCAGCTGTCGGAACAACTAACCAAAGTATTTGCATTAATTCTCCAATTTCAAACATTATTTATACCGCGATTCCTTCAGTTACTGCAGTAAATGTTACTGGACTTCCTTCAGGTTTGAGTTATGTATTCAATGTTGGTATTCTAACCATAAGCGGCACTCCAACAGTTAGTGGCACTTTTACTTACAACATAACAATAAGTGGTGGTGGATGCTCTGCAACCACTTCTTATACGGGTACATTAACAATCAAGGCAAGGCCAACTGTAAATATCACTGTTGATTATTGTACTATCCCAGGGAAAGCACTTTTAAAAGCTGTGGTTACCCCAACTGGAACAAATACATTCTTCTGGTCGAATGGAAAAACTACAGATACAATTTCTGTTACTACTTCGGGTACATACACCGTCACTGTTACAAATAATCTGAGTTGTCAAACTGTAGCCAGTGTAAATGTTGTTGTAGGAATATTCTTAACCTCACCAGCAACTACAAATAATCAGAATGTTTGTCTTGGAGATACATCAAAAAGAATTACGTATTCAACTGCAGGAAATATTACCGGAATTTCAGTTAGTAGTTTACCCACTGGTGTTAGTTATACTTTTTCATCAAACACCATTACAATTTCAGGAACACCTACACTTGCGGGCACTTTTAATTATACAATTACACCATCAGTTTCTTGCGGATCTGCAGCAACAGCAACAGGCACGATTAGAGTATATGCAAAACCCACTGTTACTATCAAATCAAATTACTGTTCAATTCCAGGAAAAATAAAACTTAGAGCATATCCACTGCCAACGGGTACATACACTTATAGATGGAGTAATGATGCTACCACGGATACCACATCAGTAATTTTAGCTGGCACTTATTCTGTTACAGTTACTAACGCCAATGGATGCTCTATCTCTGCTTCGATGTCAGTTAGTAATGAACTTTCCGAGAATGGAAATTTCAATTCTGGCAACGTAGGTTTCAATACACCTGTTTTTTTAAATCAACAATATCAATATGCGGCCGACGTTCCAAACGTACAAACCGAGTTAAACAACCCTGGATTTTATGGGATTGGAACTAATGCCAACAATTACAATGCCAATTATCAGGGACATGACCACACCACAGGAACAGGAAATTTCATGATTGTTAATGGGTTCCCTTTTATACAAGCTATAGCTTGGGAAAAAACAATCACAGTAACTCCGAATACATTGTATTATTTTTCAGCCTGGGCACAAGGATTGGACAGTCTTAATAATAATCCTATATTAAAATTCTCAATTAATGGTAATGAAGTTGGATCAAGACTAAAACTTACTAATCATGGGCAATCTCCTACTTCACCGGATAACTGGTCTAGATTTTATACCGCATGGAATTCAGGCGCATCAACTTTAGCATCATTTGCTATTACTGATGTTCAAACATTTTCATTAGGAAACAGTTTTGGCTTAGATGATATTTCAATTGGCACATTAAATCCATTCATCTCTTTAATTTCATCACCTGCAACAGATACACAAACGGTTTGTTTAAATACTCCTATCGATACTGTTGTTTTGAATATAGGTGCTGATTCTATTCTTCCTGTAGTAACCGGTTTACCTCCGGGAGTTAATTTTACATTTAATGGATATAAGTTAACCATCAGCGGTTCTCCCACTTCCTTAGGAACATATGATTATTCAGTTTCTATTTCTGGTTGTATCCCAAGAACTTTTTATGGACAAATCATTTCCAGAGGTCAATCACTTGTATTAACTTCTAGCCCAAATACAAATAATCAATCTGTATGCCTTGGAAACACAATTTCAAATATTGTTTACAATACAGGCAGTAACATAAATTCCAGTAACATTTCGGTTACAGGCTTACCTCAGGGCATAACCTATCTGTTTGCTTCAGGCACGATTACCATTAGTGGATCATCAAATCAACTTGGAACTTACAATTATACACTATATGTTACCGGTAGTGTGTGTTCTGGTCAAAGTTCAACACTCAATGCATCCGGAACTATCAGTATCATAAATACTCCTACAATAATTATAACTACTGACTATTGCAGTCAACCTGGTAAAGTAAAACTAAAAGCGATACCAACACCTTCTGGCGCATATACTTACTATTGGAATAACGGAGCAATAACTGATACCACCACTGTAGATTTAGTAGGTTCTTACACTGTTACAACCACTAATATCACTGGATGTAGAGCTACAACTACTATTGCTGTTTCAACTGAACTAGTTGAAAATGGCAATTTCAATTTAGGAAATACAGGTTTTATAACAACTCCAAGTGGAACTCAGCGATATGTTTATGTTGCGGATTCTGTAAATTATAACAGAGAGCTTTTGTTATCTGGAAAATATGGAATCGGTACAAATGCGAACAAGTATAATAATTTATACTGGGGACATGATCATACAAGTGGAACAGGCAATTTCATGATTGTTCACGGGTTTGCTTTTGCTGCTCCAATTTTGTGGCAAGATACAGTTCAGGTAACCCCAAATACGAATTATTATTTTTCAGCGTGGGGAATGAGTTTAAATAGTTTGGGGTTCAATGGTAAATTGAAATTCGATATCAATTCTACTCAAGTTGGCAATATTTTAAATCTTCAAAACAGAGGCAACTCTGATACATCAGCAGACAACTGGTCTAGATTCTATACTGTCTGGAATTCCGGGACTTCTACAAATGCTATTTTATCAATTACAAATACTCAGACCTCCTTTATAGGTAATAGCTTTGGAATTGATGATATTTCGTTTGCATCAATGTCGCCATTCATCACTCTTGTGTCAAATCCTTCTACAGATACTCAAAACGTTTGTATCAACAACCCTATCATTCCTGTTTCATTAAACGTGGGGTCTGGCGGTAGCGTTATAGTGACAGGATTGCCACCAGGGGTTAATTATACTTTTAATGGATTAAACCTCTTGATAAGCGGCTCTCCAACAGTTTTCGGAACTTTCAATTACACCATTTCTTTGTCTTCAACATGTGCTCCAAGAACTTTTTATGGACAAATAAATTCACTTGGACAATCACTTACCCTTACATCTGCACAGACAACAACTAATCAAAGTATTTGCTTAAGAAGT
>CALQJH020000179.1 GCA_943330835.2 Candidatus Kuenenia stuttgartensis | reverse complement strand
GCTTTGGCAATGGTTTCTATTAATTGAGGATTGCCACCAGTGATGCCTGATGTTTGATTGGGTTGTTGTAAAGAATGGGTGCAGTCCATAATTACAGGGACGCCATGTTCTTTCATCCAGGGGATATTACGATAGTCTACGATTAAATCCTGGTAGCCAAAACTATTGCCTCTTTCCGTGAGCCATACTTTATCGTTGCCGGCTTGTTTGATTTTGTCTACTGCAAATTTCATGGAAGGGCCACTCACAAACTGACCTTTCTTTACATTGACAATCTTGCCTGTTGCTGCTGCTGCCAATAATAAATCGGTTTGGCGACATAAGAATGCCGGTATTTGCAATACATCTACATATTGAGCGGCTATGTGAGCTTCTTCCGCGGTATGAATATCTGTGGTAGTGGGTAAATTGTATTTCTTTCCTGCTGCATGTATGAGTTGTAATGCGGCTTCATCACCGATACCAGTAAATGAAGAGCCGCTGGTTCGGTTTGCTTTTTTATATGAAGCTTTAAATAGATAGGGAATGCCTAATTTCTTGGAAATAGCAGACACGCGTTCAGCAATTTCATCAACCATTTCTTCATTTTCTACTACACAAGGGCCTGCGATAAGAAAGAAGTTATTTTTATGATAAGATTGATGCTGAAATAGATTCGTTAAATGGTTATTCATTGAGCGAAAGTAAAATGTAAAATGTAAAAAGTAAAATTTAAAATAGAAAAGTATCTAAATTTACTTTTTATCACAGAAGAAATAAAAATGAAAAAAGAAAGAATATTGGTCATTGGCGCAAGCGGACAAATAGGCGTAGAGCTTACCCTTGCTTTAAGAAAAATATATGGCAACAGTAATGTGATTGCCTCTGATTTGCGCGAAGAGAATGATTTACTTAAAGGCACGGGTCCTTATGTGAGTATGGATGTAATGAATAAAGAGATGTTGCATGTGCAGGTTATTCGCCAGGGAATTACACAGATTTATTTATTAGCGGCAATTTTATCAGCCACAGGGGAGAAGAATCCCAATCTGGCCTGGAGTTTGAATATGCAAAGTTTGTTGAATGTGCTTGATATTGCCCGCGAAGAGCAATTACATAAAGTCTATTGGCCAAGTAGTATAGCGGTATTTGGGCCTACTTCCCCCAAGGTGAATTGCCCTCAGCAAACGGTGATAGAACCTATTACGGTTTATGGTATTAGTAAATATGCGGGCGAATTCTGGTGCAATTATTACCACCATCGTTATGGTGTAGATGTGCGGAGTTTGCGGTATCCTGGTTTGATTAGTTATAAAAGTGCACCGGGTGGGGGTACTACCGATTATGCAATTGAAATTTTTCATCAGGCGCTGGAAAATAAAAAGTACGAATGTTTTTTGAAGGACGATACCTATTTGCCTATGATGTACATGCCCGATGCTATTAGAGCTACTATTGAATTGATGGAAGCGCCTGCTTCAAAAATTAGCATACGTACTTCTTATAATATAAGTGGAATGAGTTTTTCTCCTGCAGCAATTGCAATAGCCATCAAGAAACATATTCCTGATTTTGAAATCACTTACAAGACGGATTACAGACAAGCCATTGCAGAAAGTTGGCCTCAAAGTATTGACGATACAGTGGCAAGGGAGGATTGGGGTTGGAAGGAGGAGTATCTTTTGCCTGCTATGGTGAAGGAAATGTTGCAAAATCTCTCTATGGTTTAATCTCAAATTGTCATTTGTGCTAATTTTGCCTCAGTATGTAGGAATTGGGGCTGTATGTAGAGTCTGTTTTTTATTATATGCTAATAATTTCTTACTAATTTTCTTACAAATACTTAATGCGTATTTATTTGTTAATCAAATAATTATAAATTTTTCACTTTAAAAAAGTGTAACATATTCAAAACTTTTATCTTGAATTGTGCTTTTATTTAAAAAATCCTTTAGCTTTGCCCTAAATTAATTAACCAAAAAATTAACAAAAATGAAGAAAATTATTACATTATCGTTAGCAGTTGCATCTTTTACATTTGCAAATGCACAGATTAAAAATGACAGAGGAACTTTTACTAAACCAGCAGCAAAAGAAGTAGCTATCGAAACTAAGATGGCTGTAGATTTTAATGGTAATGGTTGGTTTTCTTTGAGTGATGGTATTTTAGGAACTCTAAGTGGAAATCTAAGTGGAACTCTTAGTACAGGTACACCAGACGCTCCATCAGTTTCTGGTGCTGCAGTAAAAGTAAGAAGATTCAAATCTGATAAAGTTGCTGAAAGATTTTCAGCTAATCTTTCTTTCGGCAATAACAAAACTAATAACGAAGCAAACTCTGACGGTAGCGACCATAGCAAAACAAGGTTTGGGTTATCTTTGAGTTATGGTAAAGAAAAGCATTTTGCTGGTGCAGAAAGACTATCAACCTATATTGGTTGGGATGTAACTGCTGGTGTATTTTCAGCTTCAAGAAAAGATCAAGCTTCAAATGCTGCACCTATGACAAAATCATCTCAAACTTGTTTCGGTTTTGGTGTTCAAGGTGTAACTGGGATGGATTATTATGTAATTCCTAAAGTTTACCTAGGGGTGGAACTTAACTACGGTTTGAATTATGCACATACTGGTAAATTAAATACAACAGGTGATGCTGGTTCAACTCCTGAAACAAAGTCATCAATTAACTTCACTCCAAAAATGGGTGCTTCATTCAGAATGGGTTACAGATTCTAAATTGAACATGTAATTGATTTTATCAACTTACGTATATAAGAAAAGAGCCTCAATTGAGGCTCTTTTCTATTTATTATAAAATAAAATTTTGGCTTTTTGATTATTTTTCAAAAAAAAGCCCTAAATTGCAGCCTATTATTACTAACTAAAATTAACTAAAAATGAAAAAATTATCTACATTGTTACTTGCTTTTGCAGTAGTAGCTACTAGCGCAAATGCACAAGAATTGAAGTCAAAAAAAGGAGAAAATTATTTACCTGAAAAAGGAGATTGGGCAATTGGCGTTAATGCTAATGGTCTTTTTGAGTATGTTGGAAATCTTTTCTCTAGTTCTCGTAACACCTTTGGTAATGATATTATTAAAGCTCAAAAAGGAGGATCTTTCGTAGGCAAAATGTTTACATCTGATAAGCAAGCTTACAGAGTAGTTGCAAATTTGGCAGTTAATTCTAATAAAGTTGCGACAGAATTCCCAGAACCTGGATTTGGAATTCCAAATAATTTTATTAATACTACAGAAAATGTAAAAAATACAGGATTTGATTTATCTGTAGGGTTAGGAAAAGAGTGGAGAAGAGGTAAAACTCGCTTACAAGGTTTTTATGGTGCAGATGCGATGTTATATGTAAATTCTTCTAAAACTGTAACTGATAGAAATAATTATAATACAACAGGTACTGGAGAAAGAGGTTCATTAGCTTCTACTGAAAATACTACACAAAAGAACGGTATGGGTTTTGGTCTTGGTGTTCAAGGTTTTATCGGAGCTGAATACTTCATAGTGCCTAAAATTTCAATGGGTTGCCAATATACTTGGGGTCTTGCTCTTGGTATAACTGGAAAAGCTACTGGAACTCAAACTTTTACAGATGTTGCTACACCAGCTAATAACTATTCTGTAT
>CALQJH020000178.1 GCA_943330835.2 Candidatus Kuenenia stuttgartensis | reverse complement strand
GAAATGATAGCGTTGCTTAAAATAAGTTTGGGTGAAGGGCTTATTCCAAAATCAGAGGAATACTTTATCTGGAAACATGAAAAAAATCCATTTGGGAAGTCGAAGATTTTATTAGCAAAAGAAGATGGAAAAATAGTTGGATTAAGAGCGTTTATGCATTGGAGTTGGACAACATCTGCAGAAACAATTTCTGCAGTAAGAGCCGTTGATACTGCAACCGATCCCGCTTATCAGGGCAGAGGTATTTTTAAAAAATTAACACTGCAAGCTGCTGAAGAATGTAAACAGGAAGGAGTGGGGCTGGTATTTAATTCCCCCAATCCAATTAGTATGAAAGGGTATTTGAAAATGGGGTGGCAATCATCTGGAAGAATGCCAATGTATTTAGGATTAGGAAGTATTTTTCCCAGATTTTATAATGAGAATTCTGCAGAAAATCTTGCGTTGGAATATGATGTATCCAAAGCTTTGAATCAAATTAGCAATAATTGGAGTTTAACAAAAAACAGTAAAAATTTTCATACTCTTATTAACAAACAATATTTAAAGTGGCGCTATGCTGATTGTCCGATTGTAAAATATGGCGCAGTAATAGAACCCAATCAGTTTGGTATTATTTTTCGGCTTAAAAGAGTAAATCAATTCATTGAACTTAGAATTTGTGAGCTTTGGTCTGCTGAACCCGAATCAGAAAAAAAAGCCAGAATTGCTTACAAACAACTCATAAAAAGAATAAGGCCGATAATTGTTACTTGTGGAAAATCTCCTTTGTTTGGTAACCAAAAAAACAATCCACTGGGTTTGCTGGGCCCTTTTCTGAAAGGTCCTGTAACAACATTAAAGCCCTTGGTTGTAACTGATAATTTTTATAACTTTGAAAACTTTAATTATTGGCAGCCTTCTTTAGGCACAATGGAATTATTTTAATTTAATATCTGGTAAATGCAAAAAAACTCAATAAAGAACATTTTCAATTTCATTGTAAAAAATCCAACGCGCTTCAAGGAGCTTACTCAAAAAGTTTTCTCCCGATTTTCAAAAAAAAATAGTGAAAGGGATATAGACTGGATTGTGAAAAGTCAGGTGAATTTCAAGAATTGGGCACTTGCAATAGACCCCGAGGCATGGAAGGAATCGGAAATTTTTTCAGAAGAATTAAAAGCCGCTGCAAAATTAAGACTGGCATCTATTCCAGTTAAATTGGGCGGTGCAGGATTGTATCCTGTATTGTATTTCTTAACGCTTTACAAAAAACCTAAAGTGATTCTCGAAACAGGAGTTGCTGCTGGTTTCTCGAGTAAAACCTTTTTATCGGCTTTAAAAAGAAACGGATTTGGTAAGTTGTACAGTAGCGATTTTCCTTATTTCAGATTGCCTGATGCAGAAAAATATGTAGGTATTTTAGTAGACGAAGAACTAAAAAAAGACTGGCATTTATACATCGAAGGAGATAAAAAAAACATTCCGTTAATTTTATCTCAGGTAGACCAGATCGACCTTTTTCATTACGATTCTGATAAGTCATATGACGCAAGAGTTCAGGCCTTTGATATGATAAAACATAAACTTCACAAGGATTCTTATATTCTATTTGACGATATACAAAACAACAATCATTTTAGAGACTTTGTTAAAAACAACAACTTCGACCATTATGTTTTCGAATTTGAAAGAAAGCATGTTGGTATGATATACAATTACAATCCAACGAAATAATGGATATTTTTTTTACAATACTGGTCACTACTTTTTTGTATTGGATCCTTGTTGTTACTATAAAAAATAAAACAAAATTTACAGGAGCATTTATACCATGGACGATTTTTATTGTTCATCATTTAATGACACTTGGTTATTTTGCATTTACAGCAAATTCATCTTCCGATTCATATAAGTATTATAGGGTTTCCTCAAAGTCAGATACATGGCTAAATTTATATGACACAGGTACACAGTTTGTAAGTTTTTTGTGCTGGCCTTTTTCACATGGAATTGGGCTTTCCTATTACGCAACAATGTATCTCTTTTCCTTTTTTGGTTTGATAGGGGTTTTCCTTTTTTATATGGCAGGTAAGGAACAAATAAAATCACATCCAATAGTCTTTTTAGGAATTGGATTTCTGGATGTTGCTTTTATACTTCCTAACCTTCACTTCTGGACTTCCTCATTGGGAAAAGGAAGTTTGATGACATTAGGTTTGGGGTTAACATTTTGGGGACTAAGCAAATTCAATAAAAGGTATATTCAATTATTCATCGGATTGTTTTTAACTTTTTCTATAAGACCACATATATTTATTTCGGTTGTAGTTTCTATACTTGTAGGATTTGTATTTACAAGTGCTGTAATTAAAAACTATATAAAATTGGGTGTAATATTTATATCATTAGTGCTTATTTATTTTACAAATGATGTTGTAACGGAATACGCTAATGTGGATTCTTTGAACATACTTGACGAATCATCAACATCAGATTTACACCATAGAGTAGAAAGTTTGCAAAGGGCAAAAAGTGGAGTGGATATAAACAACTACTCATTGCCAATGAAATTATTTACATTCTGGTTCAGGCCATTATTTATAGATTCTTCCGGATTATTTTCAATGCTAAGTTCAATTGAAAATGTATTCTACTTATTTATGTTTTATACAGTAATAAGATATGGAATTAAATATTGGTCATTGTGGAATGGCTGGTTTAAGATTTGTATTTTTCAATTTCTTTTTTCAAGTGTAGCATTGGCACAAATCACAGGAAATCTTGGGTTGGCGATGCGACAAAAATCGCAGTTAATGCCGTTACTTTTTATAGTATTTTGTCTGGCCATTTCTTATTCAAGAAAATACAATACTCAGCAACGCGTTAAAAATTTATAAGCAAATTTTTTTAGCAATCAAATGAATTATGATTCAGTCAAAAAAAGGAACTTTTATTATTTCATTAGACTTCGAATTGCATTGGGGATGCTTCGACACAATGCGGGTTTTTGACGATTCGGTAGAGCAATATTTTTTAAACACCAGAAAGGCAATTCCCGAAATGCTTTCCATTTTTGCAAAGGGTGATATTCATGTTACATGGGCAATTGTTGGAATGCTGTATCGCAAGAATAAAAAAGAATGGGAAGAAAATATGCCTGATTTAATTCCTACTTTCAATAATCATCAGACCTCTGCATATGAATGGATAAAAAGAAATGGATTTTTGAGTGAAACCGATCCTTGTCATTTTGCACCAGAGTTGGTAGATTTAATTAAGTCGACACCCAACCAGGAAATAGGTACACATACCTACGCACATTATTTTTGTTTGGAAGATGGTCAAACTAAGGAGCAATTCAGAGCAGATATAAAACTGGCCTGTAAACTTGCCAATGAAAAGGGCATAGAAATTACATCACTGGTATTTCCAAGAAATCAATACAATGAAGAATATCTTTCTGTATGTAATGAATTTGGAATTACATCGGTAAGAACGAATCCTGATATATGGTACTGGTCCTATTCCAATGAGAAAGGCGGTTTCATGAAAAGATTTTTTAGAGCAGGCGATGCTTATCTGAAGTTTCAGCCAATAAAAATGCTTTATTTAAAAGATATTAATACGGCTGAATTGCCATTGCAATT
>CALQJH020000177.1 GCA_943330835.2 Candidatus Kuenenia stuttgartensis | reverse complement strand
GGAGCATCACCTTGCATAGATTTGTTTGCTGCACTAATTCCATCCAATCCTGTTTTTGGCTTTGCAGGACTTGCATCTCTGTGTGATTTTGTCCCATCTGGATTAGCATTACCAAGAACTCTAACTTCGCTTAATTCTGGAGTTCTTTCTCCAATTGTAGGTGTAGTTTGGTCCCATGCTTCATTTCCAAGATTCCCAACTTCAGGCTTATCCAATACATGAACTAAATCTGTTCTGCCTAAATATTCATAAGCTAATGAACGGAACATAAAATCAATAATCGAAGTCGTGGTTTTGATGTTTGGGTGATCTACCATTCCGGCTGGTTCAAATCTTGTAAACACAAATTTCTCAACGTACTCTTCTAAAGGAACACCATATTGCAATCCAATTGAAATAGCAATTGCAAAACAGTTTAGCATACTACGCATGGTAGCGCCTTCTTTAGCCATATCAATGAATATTTCTCCTAAAGTGCCATCATTGTATTCACCAGTACGTAAGAATAGAGCTTGCCCATTTATTTTTGCTTTTTGAGTAAATCCTCTGCGTTTAGCGGGAAGAGCTCTGCGCTCAACAATCATAGCTAATTGACGCTTTAATGAAGTGTCTGCGCTACTTTGAACTCGCTTGTTCATTTCTTCTAATAATTCATCAATGGTCAATTTGCCCATGTCTACAAATCCGCTTTCCTGAAGTGAAGTTTCTGCTGCAGCTTCAGTTGTTTCATCAGAAGATTTTTTCTTCTTGTCAGATTTGTTGCTTAATGGTTGACTTAATTTTGATCCATCACGGTAAAGAGCACACGCTTTTAATCCTAATTCCCAGCTTAAGCGATAAGAGTCAGCAATTTCTTCGATAGTGGCTTCATTTGGAAGATTGATTGTTTTGCTAATTGCACCACTTAAGAAAGGTTGTGCTGCAGCCATCATGCGAATATGACCATGCGCATGGATAAAACGCTGACCAGTTTGTCCGCATTTGTTGGCGCAATCAAATACTGATAAATGCTCGTCTTTTAAATAAGGCGCACCTTCGACTGTCATGGTACCGCAAACATAAATGTTAGCTTCATCAATCTCCTCGTCGCTAAATCCAAGTGCTTCTAACAAACTCCATCCAAAATCATTGTATTGGTTTGCTGTAAATCCAAGACGTTGTAAACAAGCTTCTCCTAGGGTATACACATTGAATACGAACCCGATTTCAAAAGCACTTCCCATTGCTGCATTTAATTTTTCAATTTCTGCAGGAAGGAATCCTTTGGCATCCAAAGTTTCTTCGTTGATAAAAGGAGCTCCTTTTAACGTGGCATGTCCTTTTGCGAAGTTTACGATTTCTTCTATTTCTTGTTCTGAATATTTTAAGTTTCTTAAGGCTTGTGGTACACTTTGGTTAATGATTTTGAAATAACCACCACCACTCAATTTTTTGAATTTTACCAAAGCGAAATCAGGCTCAACACCAGTTGTGTCACAATCCATTACCAATCCTATTGTACCTGTTGGAGCAATTACAGTAGTTTGTGCATTGCGATAGCCATTTTTCTCACCCAATTGCACTGCATCATCCCATGCTTTTGTAGCGGCTTTCAATAAATAATCCGGGCAATATTTTGCGTTAATTCCGTGAGGTTTAATTTCGATACCATCATAGGCATCCATTGCATCATAAGCAGCGGCACGGTGATTGCGCATTACTTTGAGCATGTGTTTTTTATTTTCTTTGTATCTGTCAAATGCACCAAGGAAACCAGCCATCTCTGCTGAAGTCTTGTAGGATACCCCTGTCATAATAGCGGTAATTGCACCTGCAATTCCTCTTGCTTGTTCGCTATCATAAGCTATACCGCTTACCATTAACATACTTCCCAAATTCGCATAACCTAAACCAAGTGTTCTGTAATCATAGCTCAACTGAGCCACTTCTTTGGAAGGGAACTGTGCCATTAATACAGAAATTTCTAAAACTACGGTCCACAAACGACAGGTATGTTCAAAACCTTGGACATCAAAAATATTATTGTCTTCATTAAAGAAACGACGAAGATTCACACTAGCAAGGTTACAAGCAGTGTTATCTAGGAACATGTATTCGCTGCAAGGGTTTGAAGCTCTAATCGGCCCACCTTCAGGACAAGTGTGCCATTCGTTGATCGTAGTATCATATTGAGTTCCTGGATCTGCACAACGCCAAGCTGCATAATTAATTTGATCCCAAAGCTCTTTCGCTTTTATGGATCTCATGGTACTGCCATCGCCTCTTGCCTTTAAATCCCAATCTCCATTTTCGTCTAAAGTTTTAAAGAATGAATTGGGTATACGAACAGAGTTATTACTATTTTGACCACTTACAGTTTTATAAGCCTCGCCTTCATAATCACTTGGATATCCAGCAGCAATTAGGGCTGCTACTTTATCTTCTTCTTTCAATTTCCAATTAACAAACTCAACAATTTCCGGGTGATCTAAATCTAAGCAAACCATTTTAGCTGCACGACGAGTAGTTCCACCACTCTTAATTGCGCCTGCTGCACGATCTCCAATTTTCAGAAAACTCATCAAGCCACTTGAAGTACCGCCACCACTTAATTTTTCGCCTTCTCCACGGATACTGCTGAAGTTAGTTCCAACACCACTGCCATATTTAAAAATCCTTGCTTCCCTAACCCAAAGATCCATAATACCACCTTCATTTACCAAATCATCATCCACACTTAAAATAAAGCAAGCATGTGGCTGAGGACGCTCATATGCAGAAGTAGATTTTTTTAATTTACCATCTTTTGAATCTACATAATAATGGCCTTGTGGTTTACCAGTAATACCATAGACTTCATGTAATCCTGTATTGAACCATTGTGGACTGTTAGGAACGCAAGCTTGATTTAAGATGCTGTATACTAATTCGTCGTAAAATATTTGTGCATCTTTCTTTGAAGCGAAGTAATCATATCGCTCTCCCCATACTCTCCAGCAATGAGCCATACGATGAGCAACTTGCTTGGCCGTGGTTTCTCTACCAAGACTTCCATCGGGTTGAGGAACACCTGCTTTTCTGAAATACTTTTGCGCTAAGATATCGGTTGCAATTTGGCTCCATTGCTTTGGAACTTCAACGTCATTCATTTGAAAAACAATCTCACCACTTGGGTTTTTAATTACAGATGTACGATAATCATAATCGAACATATCGTAAGGGCTTACATCATCTTTAGTAAACTGGCGCTGGAAACTGAGCGCGGTGGCTGGTTGCTTTTTTGCTGGCATAATTCTATATATATTGCTGGTTAGTAAGTTTTAAATTCTCATTTAATGAGGTGTACGAAAATATTCGAACTCAAGGAACATTTTGCTTCTAAATATCAACACTATGTGGACAAAAGTTGTATATATTTTTGCAATACACAAGGAGACTGAATTTCATGAGTTTTGCACTTTTTGTGGAAAGAATATTTTTTTTTTTGAAACAAATATGTTGTAATAAAGTATTGTTTTTTATGCTGCATATCATATTTAAAAGTAAGTTTGACTATTCCTGAAAAAATGTCGAAATTATGAGAGTTCTGATTCAAAGAGTAAAGGAAGCCAGTGTTACCATTGATGAAAAAATAAAATCAAAAATAACAGCT
>CALQJH020000176.1 GCA_943330835.2 Candidatus Kuenenia stuttgartensis | reverse complement strand
ATCATTTGAATAAAAAGGGTCAGGAATTGTATTCGAAAATATTTTTTGAACTCACGACTAAGCAAATGAGTTCTTTCTCAAAAAGTTACGATTGGTTTACAAAAGATAATAATAAAGCACATGGCGGTAACAAAGGCTATATGCAATAAGGGTTTCAGTGCTAATTCAAGCATCCTGCCCCGCATAAAATTTTGTGGTGGTGGACAGGAAAGTAGCCCGCAATCCCTTACTGCATATAGCCTCGACCGTTGGCGGTAATGCAGCTCGAGAGAAGTGGAAAAAATATTATCTTTGAAAAATGAATGATAATCAAACAAACTGGACACCATTTCCCGATGATAATTTACTCGGTTTAACAGACAAGAATCAAATCAACGAAGTCGAAGCAAAAGGAATCGCAAATGCTGAACTTTACGTTTTTGAATTAGACACTGAAATTTTACTTTCCACAAATCTTATTCTTGATATTCACAAAATTGCTTTTGGGCAACTTTACGATTGGGCTGGAAAATGGAGAACTACAGAAGTAACAGTTGGACAACTTATGCCACCAAAACCAACTTTAGTTTTACAAGCAATGTATCAGTTTATTGACAATTTAAACTTTAAAATTTCTATTGCTAAAAATCGTAATGAACATATTGATTGTCTAGTTTATGCTCATTACGAATTCATTAAAATTCATCCATTCAATAATGGAAACGGAAGAACTGGAAGAATTTTAATGAATATAGTTGCAATGAAATTTGGCTATCAACCTTTGGAATTATATTTCCGTGAAGGCGAAAGTAGAAAGTTTTATATTGGAGCAATGAAAGAAGCTGATAATGGGAATTATGAAATATTATCCCAGTTGATTGGTGAAGAATTGGTTTCCTTTTAATTCCTTTTCTTTCAAAACATCATTAATGATTTTTACGATCTTAGTTTTTGGAACTTGCTGATTTTCAAGTGACATTGTAGAAAATACAGTATTGGTAAGTACTTTTGACAAAAAGCCTTTTTCTTTTAACTGCGGATATTTTTCGTAGAATTTCATAACTAGACAAATGTATGAAAATTATATATACAAATGCACAACCGCCAACACATGCTAAATCTCATGGCTAAGTCTTCGGTAAATTGTTCGTTTCTTTTTCCTAACTTCGTTTTCTCCTAATGGAGAAAACTCGGTTCCCAAGCCGCCACGAGCTCTAGCATGGGAACGTTATGAGGAATTGTAAAAAAAATCAAGAACTATGAAAAAAGTAATAAGCATAATTTTTCTAATTTTTTATCAATTTGTTTTATGTCAAAACAATCCAATTGTAGAAGCAGAAAATGATTCTATTTTTAATGCTAAAGAATTAGAAATCAAACCTGAATTTCCGGAAGGGTCAAATCAGTTTTTAAGATTGATAATGAAAAAATTTAAGCTGCCTGAAAAATTTTCTGGGAAAATACTTCTATATTTTGTCGTTGAAAAAGACGGAACTTTATCTAACGTGAAAGTTGAAAATGGGAATGACGAAATTGATGCTGAAGCTATAAGAGTAATGAAATTATCGCCGAAATGGAAGCCAGGAAAACATCAAGATAAAATTGTGCGTTCGAGATATTGCATACCAATAAATATTTTACCGCCTGAATAACAACGCCTCATAACACTTGCTAAAACTCATGGCTAGTTTCTCGGTAAATTGTTCGTTTACTTTTCATAACTTCGCTCGGGCGGTTATGGAAAAAAAGCTTTCCATAAGCCGCCACGAGCTCTAGCAAGAAAACGTTAGGTGCAACCCTAAAGCAGACAAAATAACAAAAAATAGAAATAAATAATTTTAACAATCAAAAATGAGCAAAACTTACCGAACCGACATTGATGGACTTAGAGCAATTGCAATTATTCCAGTAATTCTTTTTCACTTAGGATATTTATCAAATGGATACCTTGGTGTTGATGTTTTTTTTGTAATAAGTGGTTACTTGATAACAGGGCTTGTTTATAATGAAGTTGAGGAAAATAAATTTTCCATACTTAAATTCTATGAAAGAAGAATAAGACGAATATTTCCGTTGGTATTATTTACGACATTAATAGCCTTTATATTGGGTTTGATATTTATGCTTCCTGATGACTTGGAGAACTTGAGCCAATCTGTATTCGCTTCTAACTTTTCAGCCAACAATATTCTAATGCAAATTACAAGTGCTGATTATTGGGCTGTAAAAAATGATTACAAACCATTAATGCATACTTGGAGTTTGGGTATTGAAGAACAATTTTATCTACTTTATCCTGTGATATTCTTCTTTTTAAAGGGCGACAAGAAAAAATTCATACTCCCATTATTAATATTTTTAACAATTTTATCATTAACGGTATTTATTAATTCGGCTAATGTATCCTCGAAATTTTATTTTCTACAATACAGATTTTTTGAGTTATCAATTGGAGGTATATGTGCAATATATTTCAGCAAAAGAAACCTTTTTGTAAATTCCTCGAAAAGTCAATATATTTTATACTTTCTATTATCTGTTTTAATTTTCTTATTATTTTTTAATACTATAAACAGTAATGACATTAAAGTACTAATAACAACAATATTAACTGCGGGTATTTTAGTATTAGGCGGTTTGCACTTTGAAAATAATAGTTTATACAGAGTTTTAATTTCAAATAAATTATTTACTGGCATTGGCAAAATTAGTTTCAGCCTATATATGTGGCATCAAATTGTTTTTGCTTTCTCACGCTACTTTTTAGTAGAAGAGATTACTTTAAATTACGCAATAGCCCTGTCCTTAATAGTAATAGTATTATCAATAATATCCTATTATGCTATTGAGAATCCTTTCCGTAATAGAACCACAATGAAGACTAAGCCATTATTGACAATTGTGAGTTTTTCATTTTTAATTATTTCAGGCGCCTCGTTATATGTTTATGTTATTGGTGGTAATATAAAAAATGTCCCTGAACTTGGTATAACTAAATCAAATCTTCCTTCACAGTTAAACTTTTTTAGTATCGAAAGTAATATCAACATTCAGTACAATGAAGATATAAGAGCTTTGGACAAACCTTTTTCCGATTCTGATAAAATTAAGATATTGGTTGTTGGAGACAGTTATGGCAGAGACTTTGCAAATATTTTATTGGAATCATCATTTAGCAAACATTTAGAAATTAGTTATATTTATTCACCAGAGCCAAAAGATATAGATAGATTTAATAAGTCACATTATATATTTTACGCAACAAATTCTCCTTCAACAAAAAATGCGGTACAGGGGAGATTTAACCATTTAGACTTTGACACAACTAAACTTTTTATAGTAGGAACAAAGGATTTCGGAAATAGCAATGGAATTCACTATAACAGAAAAGTTGAAAATTATACCTCCTACCGTACTAAAATGAAAAAGGGAGTATTACAAACTAATCTACTATTAAAAAATGAGTGGGATGTTAAATATATTGACCTCATTTCCCTAATTGGCGACAAAGATGGCAGAGTGTTAGTTTTTACTCCTGATGGTAAATTCATTAGTCAAGATACCTTGCATTTGACAAAATATGGAGCAGCATTTTTCGCCAAACTCTTAGATAATAAAATAAGAAATTTAATAAAATTAACATAAAAGGGCAGCACCTAACACGGGTT
>CALQJH020000175.1 GCA_943330835.2 Candidatus Kuenenia stuttgartensis | reverse complement strand
TGGTCGCCTTTCCTGGCACCACTTTATGCCTTATTGGAAGGTTTATTCATTGGAGCCATTTCAGCAATGTTCAACCTGGCTTATGATGGTATCGTACTTCAAGCTGTTGGATTGACATTTGGAGTAGGCATATCGATGTATTTTTTATACTCTTTCAGAATCATTAAAGCAACCGAAAAATTCAAGTCCATTATCATGACAGCCACAATGGGCATCGCCGTTTTTTATTTAATCGTATGGGTGATGCGAATGTTTGGCTTTGATAATATGGCTTTTATTCATGAAGGAAGCACATTTGGAATACTTTTCTCTTTGTTTGTAGTGGTTATCGCTGCAATGAATTTGATTTTAGATTTTGATATGATTGAACAAGGGGCTTCAATAGGTGCGCCAAAATACATGGAATGGTATGGTGCTTTTGGATTGATGGTAACTTTTGTTTGGTTGTATCTTGAAATCTTAAGATTGCTGTCAAAAATTAGCAGCAGAAATTAATAGCATTTCTCTTCATCATTTATACATCATTATTTAACCGAGATTTTATCTCGGTTTTTTTGTTACTTTGGTGCTCAAATTATTATTATGCAAAAAACATCATTACTGTTATTGTCAACGCTATTGCTGATTAACCATAGTTTTAGTCAGGCGAAGCTTATAGAAAAAATAGAAAAAAAGGGAGACGAGATTGTCATTCCTTATGAAAAATATCTTTTGCCTAATGGCCTTACCGTTTTATTGCATGAAGATCATAGTGATCCTATTGTTCATGTAGACATTACTTATCATGTGGGTAGTGCGCGCGAAGAGATTGGTAAAAGCGGCTTTGCTCACTTCTTTGAGCACATGCAATTTCAGGGAAGCGACCATGTTGGTGATGAACAACATTTCAAAATTATTACAGCAGCTGGCGGCACTTTAAATGGCAGCACGAACCTAGACAGAACGAATTATTTTGAAACCGTGCCAAGTAATCAACTGGAAAAAATGTTGTGGCTAGAAGCTGATAGAATGGGATTTTTCATAGATGCTGTTACCCAACAAAAATTTGAAATACAAAGAAGCACGGTAAAAAATGAACGTGGTCAGAATTATGATAACCGTCCTTATGGATTGATTAGTGAATTTACCAATAAAAATTTATACCCTTACGGCCATCCTTACAGTTGGTTGACCATTGGATATGTTGAAGATTTGAATCGCGTAGATGTACAGGATTTGAAGAATTTTTTTCTGAGATGGTATGGCCCAAACAATGCAACACTTACTATCGGCGGGGATATCAAACCTGCTGATGCCATAAAGCTTGTTGAAAAATATTTTGGAAGTATTCGTAAATGTCCGACTGTATCAAAAACAATTTTACCTCCTGTGAAAGTAAGTTCAAACAGATACGTTTCTTACGTTGATAACTATGCGAGGGTTCCAATGTTGGTAAAAACATATCCTACAGTAGCGAATTACGATAAAGACATGGCGCCTTTGGCATGTTTGGCACAAATATTAGGACAAGGCAAAACTTCCATTTTATACCAGGAATTAGTGAAGACACAAAAAGCTTTGCAGGCAAATGCGAACAGCAGACTATCTGAACTTTCCGGTGATTTATCTATTCAACTTGTTCCACTTCCTGGAAAATCTCTCGCAACAATGGACAGTCTTTATAAAGAAGCGCTTATGACCTTTGAAAAAAGAGGCGTAACTGACGAAGACATTGAAAAATTCAAAGGTGGTATAGAAGCTCAATATATCAATGGCTTACAAAGTGTATCGGGAAAAGTATCACAATTGGCTTCCTTTCAAACATTAACAGGCAATGCCAATCAAATCAGCGTTATCTTAAAAATGTATAGTGCAGTTTCAAAAGCAGATGTGTTGCGAGTTTACAATACTTATATTAAAGATAAGGGTTGCGTTACCGTTAGTGTATTAACGAAGTCTGATAAAAACGGACCGGCTGCTGCAGATAATTACAAAATTGATTCTTCGAATTACTCCAGACCTAATTACGGATATAGCGGATTAGTATACACGAAAGGAAAAGACAATTTCGACAGAAGCAAAATGCCTGGTGTAGGTGCTAACCCAACTATTAAAGTACCTGCTTACTGGAAAAATAAACTAGCTAATGGTGTAACCATGATTGGTGCGGAATACAAAGAATTACCCATCGTAAATTTATCTATAACCATTCCCGGCGGACATTTGGCACAAGCCACAGACACTGCTAAGATTGGCCTCGCAGGATTTGCAGGAAGTATGCTTAATGAAGACACTAAGAATTACTCAGCAGAAAAAATGAGTGTTGAGTTACAGAAATTAGGAAGCAGTATTAGTGTAAACAATACCATTGATGGAATGCGTTTCAGCATGCAAACTTTAAAAAAGAATATTGATAAAACATTACAACTACTGGAAGAAAGATTGTTGCAACCTAATTTTACACAAGATGCCTTCAACCGCTTACAGAAACAAGCATTAGAAAGTTTCAAGCAAGCTAAATCTCAACCAGCGACAATTGCAAGCACTGTATTTAGTAAAATTAATTACGGTGCAGATAATATCTTAGGGATGAATGATAATGGAACCGAATATTCTATAAAGAACTTGAAGCTGTCTGATATTCAATCTTACTATGATAATTACTTAACATCACAAAACGCCAAAATCGTGATTGTTGGAGATATCAAAGAATCAGAAATTTTACCCAAACTTACTTTCCTGAATAAACTTCCCAATAAGCAAATCATCATTACGAAACCTAATGCAGTAAGTCCAGTTGCAAAAACGAGCATATATCTTATTGATGTTCCGAAAGCTGCACAAACAGAATTTCGTGTAGGAAAGGTTGTAGATATCAAATATGATTTGACCGGGGAATATTACATGGCAGATTTAATGAACTATGTATTGGGTGGAAATTTCAACAGCAGATTGAATTTAAATTTAAGAGAAGATAAAGGATGGACTTATGGTGCAAGATCAAACTTCAGTGGCAGCAAATATAGTGTTGAATATACTTTCAGCTCTGGTATCAAAGCCAATGCTACAGACAGTGCTTTAACTGAGGTGTTTAAAGAAATGAACAATTATGCCAACAAAGGAATTACAGATGAAGAGCTTGCGTTTATGAAAAGTGCCATCGGACAAAGAGATGCTTTGCAATATGAAACGCCTGGTCAAAAATCAGGGTTCATCAATCGTTTATTAGAAAATAATCTAGAGGGAAATTATATTGATATTCAAAATAGCCTTTTGGAAAATATCAGCAAATCTGATGTTGATGCATTAGCTAAGAAATGGATCCAAACCGACAAAATGAACATTCTTTTAGTAGGCGATAAAGAAAAAATACTTCCGGGTTTACAGAAGTTCGGTTATGACATTATAGAGTTGGATGTAGATGGGAATAGAAAATAATTCCTACTTCTTCATTGTCATCATCTCTTCGTAAGCACCATCCCATAATTGGATTCTGCTTTGTAATGACGCTATAGTAGCTTCTGTAGCTTCATTCCAATACTGCTCATCTGTGCAACAAAGATTTGATGTCATTTCAAGTGCAAGATGGCTATGATGGTCGCCATCAACTTCAATATGTCTTTCCAAATAATAGTTGAATATAGAAATGGTATTCGGTAAGTTTTTATCCAAATC
>CALQJH020000174.1 GCA_943330835.2 Candidatus Kuenenia stuttgartensis | reverse complement strand
AAGATTCCTAGAGTATTAAGTAAGTTGAAGGATATCACCGGAGGTCTTCCTCGTGTTACAGAATTGTTTGAGGCAAGAAATCCAAGCAATCCTGCAGTGGTTTGTGAAATTGATGGGGTTGTTTCTTTTGGAGCAATCAAACGTGGTAATAGAGAAATCAGTGTAGAAGCTAAGGATGGCATCTTACGTAAATATTTAGTTCCACTGAGTAGACAAATTCTTGTTCAAGATGGTGATTTTGTTAAAGCTGGAGCAGCATTGAGTGATGGTCAAATTGCACCTGCTGATATTCTTTCTATCAAAGGACCTTTCGCTGTTCAAGAATATGTTGTAAATGAAATCCAGGAAGTATATCGTTTACAAGGTGTGAAAATTAATGATAAGCACATCGAAGTAATTGTTCGCCAGATGATGCGTAAGGTTACTATCGAAGATGCTGGGGATACTAAATTCTTAGAAGGGGATACTGAAGACAGATTAGATTTTAACTTGGAGAATGATAATATCTATGATAAAAAAGTAGTTACAGAAGCTGGCGAAAGTACAAAATTGAAATCTGGTCAGATTGTTACTATCCGTGACATCAGAGAAGAGAATTCTATCTTAAGAAGATCTGATAAGAAACTTGTTGAATATCGCGATGCTCAACCTGCAACATCTTCTCCATTGTTATTAGGAATTACCAAAGCTTCATTGGGTACTCACAGCTGGATTTCTGCGGCTTCATTCCAAGAGACTACTAAAGTGTTAAGCTCAGCAGCAATACTGGGTAAAACAGATGAGATGCTTGGCTTGAAAGAAAATGTAATCACAGGACATCATATCCCGGCTGGTACAGGGTTACGTGAATTTGAAAATATGATTGTTGGTAGCAAAGAAGAATATGAATTATTGATGACTACTAAAGAAGCGATGACTTTTGATGAAGAAGAGTAGTTTGAAAATTTTTGAAATAGTAATAAAAATAGGCTGCCATTGGCAGCCTATTTTTATGGGGTTAATCATTTACTAATTTTCTTGTAACTATTCTTGAATTATTCTACAATATTAATATCTTGCCCCCAAAATAAAATAAATGAAACCTGCAACTATTATCATTAACTCCGTTTTAATTATTGCGATCGGTATTTTATACTATTTACATTTTACTGATCGGAATGGCGAAGGAAAAAATGCAAAGCACCCCCAAGCTCAAGCTGTAAGTAAAAATGGCTCAACAATTTCGATCGCATATGTTGATTTGGATTCTCTTAATGAGAATATAAGTTTCATCAAAGACAATAGGAAATTATTGGAATCAGAGCAGCATGCGATTGAATTGGAATGGGAAAATGCCTATCGCAATTTAGAAAAACAAAAAAATGATTTTCTGAAAAGAGGCTCTTCCATTACACAATCAGAAGCCGAAGAATTTCAAAATAAGCTTTTGCAACAACAGCAGGAAGTAGATACGAAAAAACAGATGTTAACTCAAAAATTAAACCAGAAGAGTTATAAATTCATGGATGATATCCAGATGAAATTAAAGGCCTTTTTAAATGAGTATAATAGAGAAAAAGTGTATAGTTACATTTTCACAGTTGGGAATGGGTTGGATTATTTAGTATATAAAGATTCTTCAATGAACGTCACCCAGGATGTCATTACAGGGATGAATGAAATATTGAGTAAGGATTCTAAATAAATTTGAAAAAGAAATACTAACTTCAGTCCCGTTAATAACGGGATTTTTTTTATCTAATAAATTTTATTCTATGTCAGAATCTACAAAAGGGTTTAAACCCACTTTAGGCTTGCTCGATGCAACAATGATTGTAGCAGGATCTATGATTGGCTCCGGTATTTTTATTGTAAGTGCTGATATGTTGAAAGACTTAGGAAGCGCTGGATGGTTATTGGCAGCATGGTTGATCACAGGAATTATGACACTCATTGCTGCAGTGAGTTATGGTGAATTGAGTGGAATGTTTCCTAAAGCAGGTGGCCAGTATGTTTATCTTAAAGAAGCCTATAATCCTTTGGTTGGATTCTTATATGGATGGAGTTTTTTCTCCGTTATACAAACAGGTACTATTGCAGCTGTAGCAGTTGGTTTTGCCAAATTTGCCGGTTATTTTTTTCCAGCACTTGCATGGGAAGATACCAATACATTTAGTGTCTTAGGATTAAGTATTCACTATGCTCAACTTGTTGCAATTGTATTGATTGTTATTTTGACTTTCATTAATACAAAAGGTGTGCAGACAGGGAAGGTTATTCAAACGATTTTTACTTCTACAAAATTGTTATCCCTTTTCGGATTAATTATTGCAGGTTTTATTGCGTTTAATTGGGATATCTGGCATGCAAACTGGAACAATGCATGGACTATTCAACATATGACAAGAGGGATTGATGGCACTATTAGTTTTGAACCATTAGTTACAGGCGTTGCATTAGGTGCAATGGCAAGTGCTATGGTAGGTACAATATTTAGTAGTGATGCTTGGAATAATGTAACGTTTATCGCAGGAGAAATTAAAAATCCAAAAAGAAATATTGGGTTAAGTTTATTTTTCGGAACATTAATCGTAACAGCTATTTATCTTTTAATCAATGTTGTTTATCTGGCCACAGTTCCTTTACATGATTTGGCATTTGCAAAAGACAACAGAGTAGCATTGAGTGCATCAGAAGCTATTTTTGGTAGTAGCGGAACGATTATTATTGCGATCATGATTATGATTTCAACTTTCGGTTGCAACAATGGATTGATTCTTGCCGGTGCGAGAGTTTATTATACGATGGCCAATGATCAGCTTTTTTTCAAAAAGGCAGGTACATTAAATAAAAATATTGTTCCGGAATGGGCTTTGTGGATTCAATGTGCAATGGCTTGTGTACTTTGTCTGAGTGGAAAATATGGCGACTTACTAGATATGGTTTCATTTATTGTGGTAATCTTTTATGTATTGACTATTGCCGGAATTTTTATTTTGAGAAAATCAAGGCCAGATGCAGAGCGTCCTTACAAGGCATTCGGATATCCTGTTCTTCCGATTCTTTACATCATCATGGGGGTTAGTTTTTGTTCGTTATTGATTATTTACAAACCACAATTTACGTGGCCAGGGTTAATCATTACCTTGATTGGAATACCTCTTTATTACATGGCAGTTGCGAACAAGAAAAAAGATTAATTGTTATTCAATTGGTCTTAAAATAATATGCTGATTCCATTTCTGTTGATGGTTTTGAAAAAGGGTAAACTATTTTAAAAGGATTGTTGATTATGGATAAATTTGATTTCGATTTATTGTTCTCTTCTTTTAATGATATCAGAGTAGGTGTTATTGGAGACATGATGCTGGATACCTATTGGTGGGGGAAAGCTGACCGTATTTCTCCGGAAGCGCCAGTCCCTGTTGTATCTGTGTTGAAAAGAGAATACAGGATTGGCGGTGCTGGAAATGTGGCATTGAATTTATGCTCTTTAAATGCAAAAGTTCATGTTATTTCTGTTTTAGGAAACGATGAGGAAGGTAATCAACTCGTTTCTTTAATGGAATCAAATAATATGAATACTAAATTTGTAATTAAAACTGATCATCGTCCAACAACAAATAAGATAAGAATAATCAGTCGAAATCAACAAATGATGAGATTAGATTCAGAAATAACTTCTT
>CALQJH020000173.1 GCA_943330835.2 Candidatus Kuenenia stuttgartensis | reverse complement strand
GTGAATACGATCTTCGCAAACTTCAAAAATCCTTTCAAAAGATAAAGTTTTTTCTTTGGTAGCGATATCAAGCATATAATCGCGGCACGCTTCCATGGTATAATTATATTGTACAACAGTGTGGACGGGTTTGTTGTTTCTTTCCTGGATGCGTTGAATAACTTTCTCAAAAGCTTTCATCAGTTTAAACATCGTAACAGCCTGAATCTCCGTGCCTTCGCCTGCTTCTTCTCCAATCTGCGACAATTCTTTTTGTACATTACCTCGCTTAATCATCAGCATTCTGGTAGCTTCCATTTCCGCCATTTGGATAGAAGCTTCTTTGAATTTTTTATACTCCAGAATTTTATCTACCAATTCCATTCTTGGATCTATTTCATTTCCATTGGCATCTAATTCTTTTCTAGGCAACAACATTTTTGCTTTGATTCGCATCAAGGTGCTGATGAAAAGAATGAATTCACTGCTGAGCTCAATGTTGAGTTTTTCAGTTTGATGAATATGATCCAGAAAATCATTGGTGATTCTTGTAATAGGAATATTGTAAATATCTAACTCATCTCTTTCAATGAAGAATAATAATAAATCGAAAGGGCCCTCGAACTGCTCGAGTTTTATCTGATATGTTGGCGTATTGCTCAAAGTCGTTTTTTTTCAATTTTAAAGAACCTCAAAGTTAACCACTTCGGGATTTTTATCAATTATAATTATCCACCTTATTTGTTTTTGGGCTTATGGTCAAATTTATAAGCAAATCCAATCCCCATTAATTGAAGCCACTGAGGTGCGGGCCCTTTATTGGGTTCAATATTATGGGTATCATCATCATAAATCATATCTATGTTGAAACTGAAATTGATGTATTTGGTGATTTTGGCCGTAATCACATTGGTCCAAAACACATCTATGTTTTGCGGATTTACTTTGTAGTTGGAAAACAGATCCAGTTTGCTTTTGTAAGTAAAGTTCGTGCCTAGTTTTGCTGTATAATTTGCGGATAAAAATGCACCTAATTCAGACTTAACGGTTTTGCCAGAATCCAAACCGTATAATTGTCCCAAAGATTGATCCGAAACCAAAACCCATCTTCCGGATGCCGGAGATACAAATACAGATAAATTGTCTTTAGGTTTATAATCCAAACCCAGAGATAATAAAACATAGGCAGGAGCAAATGTTTTCGACGTCAGGGTTTCTTTTTCGGTGCCATCATCCTTTTTTTCATAACTGTATCCGTTCGCAAATTGCGACCTTAAATTGAACAACGTTGCCACGTTCAAATGCTTATGAATGCTGTAGCCGTATTTTGAGGTGTAGTCAATTCTGTCGCTTGATTTTCTTTTGCCTAAACTGGTGGTTTGAACAATTCCATATGCGAGGTCAATACTATTATCCCAGGAGTGTCTGTTTTTTTTATAAAATGCGTAAAGATTTAGATAGGCATTTAATGAAAAAGAAAATTTATCTCCTCCAGCCGACCAATTACTCAATGAACCCTGATTGACATTAAGGTTGAAATTTCCTCCCTTCTTCCAAACTTGGGTTATAGTGTCTTTTTCATCTTTTTTGATGCTTAACTCTGTATCTTTTTTAAGTCCAACAACAGTTGCATCTTGCGCGTTTGATGAAATGGAATTGTTTACAATAATAAATAATAGCAGTACTTTTTTCATTTTACTTTTAATTTTCACTTTTGATTTTTTAATTTTTACTTTTCAAAACATCTCTGATTTCTTTTAGCAACTGGTCTGTTGAAGAAGGCTCCACATTATTGATTTCGGCTCTTTTCTGAAAACGAGTCATCATTTTTACAATTACAAACAGCACAATTGCGATGGTAATAAATTTAATAATAGCAGCAAGGAAATTACCATATTTCACCATGCCGAAAGTTAACTTTTCGATTTCACTGACACCGGCGGCGCTCAAAGCAGGGGAAAGCAATAAGGGTGTAACAATATCGTCAACAAGAGAAGAGATGATGTTGCCAAAAGCAGCGCCAATAATGACAGCAACAGCCAATTCTACAATATTTCCTTTCGATATAAACTGTTTAAATTCTTTGATGATTTTCATGTTCTTGTTTTTATTTTTAATGTAATGGGTTCTATTTTCAAATTTAATTGATCCTGCAAATAAAATCCATTTATTCTTTTAAAACCCTCAAATTTGTGCCTCAATAGATTGTAGATGAGCAACAAAGTGCTGAATTGGGTATTATTTATAGCGCTTTCCTTCATTTGGGGAAGCAGTTTTATATTAATGAAAGAGGGCTTGATGCATTTAACTGCTATTCAAGTGGCTTCTGTAAGAATCGTATTATCGGGCTTGGTTTTATTGCCATTGGCAGTTTACAGTTTAAAACAGATGCCATCGAATAAACTTTTGCTGGTTTTTTTGTCAGGTACATTGGGCAGTTTATTGCCGGCATACTTGTTTTGTATAGCAGAACAGCGTATCGACAGCGCTGTGGCCGGGGCTTTGAATTCCCTTACGCCAATTTTCGTGATAGTAACTGGGGCCTTGTTTTTTCACTTCAAGACTTCTGCGAATAAAGTTATCGGCATTCTAATCGCTTTTTTGGGCAGTATCCTGATGTTTATCGCCCAACCTAATCTGGAGATAGGGAATAATATAGGCTATTTGTCTATCGTGTTATTGGCTACCTTTTTTTACGGATTGAATGTCAATTTGGTTCATCGGTATCTAAAGGACATTTCTTCTTTGCAGATTGTTTCAATAGCATTGACCTTAAACGCCCTTCCCGCATTGGCTGTGCTTTATTTTTCCGGGTATTTTTCTTTGGATTTCAATGACCATGGCGTATTGGTTTCTACTGGATATGCCTCTTTATTGGGGGTTTTGGGCACTTCCTTTGCGAGTATCTTATTTTATATCCTTATCAAAAAATCCGGCGCACTATTTTCTTCCATGGTTACTTATGGTATTCCATTTGTGGCTTTATTTTGGGGAATTATTTATCGTGAAAAGATAGGATGGACGCAGATTTTGAGCCTTAGTATCATATTAATTGGGGTATTTATTGCCAATAGAAGCGGTGCTGAAAAGGAACATCAATAATCGTCATCTTTTTTTTGGGTAAAAAAATCCACTTTCAATTTTTAATTACAAGCATCAACCCTTACCTTTGCGCCCAAAATATATACCTCATTCTCTAAATACATTTTATGGCTAATACAGGTAAAGTAAAATCAATTATCGGTGCCGTTGTTGACGTGCAATTTGATAAAGATTCAAAACTCCCGGAAATTTTGAACGCGCTTGAATTGAAGCGTGACAATGGTGATACGCTTGTTCTTGAAGTGCAACAGCATTTGGGAGAAGACAGTGTTCGTACTATTGCCATGGATGGAACGGAAGGTTTGGTAAGAGGAACCGTTGTTATAGATACAGGAAGACCTATTACCATGCCTATTGGCGACGGAATCAAAGGTCGTTTGTTTAATGTAACAGGAGATGCGATTGATGGTTTGCCTCAGGTAAGCAAAGTAGGAGGTCGTCCAATACATGCAAAGCCGCCATTATTTGAAAATTTAAGTACCGCATCAGAAATACTTTTTACGGGTATTAAAGTAATTGATTTGATTGAGCCTTATGCAAAAGGTGGAAAAATCGGTTTGTTTGGTGGAGCCGGTGTGGGTAAAACAGTATTG
>CALQJH020000172.1 GCA_943330835.2 Candidatus Kuenenia stuttgartensis | reverse complement strand
TCACCTCCGAGTATGTAATCAACGCCTTTACATTCTTCCATATCGGCAAGGCTTAGTTGCTGTGATAATCCTAAATGTGCAACAACTAATACAAATGCACATTGTTCCTGATTGCGAAGTAAATCGACATAATGTGGCAGATTTTCTTCGGGCTTTGTATAAATAATTCCTTTGCTGTAATTTGGTGACTGCCTTATTGGGACTAACGGATCTGTATAGCCTATGAAACCGATTTTTATTCCCTTTATATTCCAGATATAATAAGGTTGAAAAATCATCTCCCCTCTTTTTCCCTCTCCAAGATCGTGATACATATTTGCACAAACTTTTGGGGCATTTAGTGCGCCCAATAATGTTTGCATAGCTTTTTTATAATAGATAACTTCCCAGTTTCCTGGCAGATACAAATCATATCCCAATCCGTTTAAGATGGGCACCATGGCTGTTCCTGTAGTTTTCACAGACAGTTCACTACCTTGAAACATATCTCCTGTATCAATCAAAAAAGTATTTGGATTTCTCTTTCTTTCATTCTCAAAATAAGTAGCAAGATGCGCGTATCCTCCTGTCTTTCTGAAAACAGGTTTATCTTTTTCCCAAAACAATTCATCATGAGGATGCACCTGGCAATGAACATCAGTAGTTTGAAGAATGTTAACAGTAAATGATTTTGAAAGAATTTCATCATTATTAATATTAGTTTCATCATCAGAAAATGCATTTGCCATAACTGGAGCAGTTGCAATTAAACCAGCTCCACTTAATGCGCCTAATTTCTTCAAAAAGTTTCTTCTGTTGTTTTCCATAGCTGAATTTATTTTATTGTAGTAGCGGATTTTTTTTCTTTTGCCAGATCTTCTTTTTTCTTTTGTTCATCTGCAATAGGTTTAAAAGGACCAAACTTATGCTGAGTTTCTGAAAATTTATCTGCGTAAGGACCAAATGGATGATCAACAGGTTTCTTTGATTTATCTGGCCAGTCTGCAAGAACATCTAAGTGAGGTCTTTTTTGTGAATTTACAAAAGCAGCTACATCCCATGCTTCTTCATCTGTCAATAAAGGATTTTTATATGTAGTTCCTTGAGGCATATTATTCTTTACATATTTTGCGAAGTTGCTGATGCGATATAAACCTGCAGCATCATTGAAACTGTGCTCACCCCAAAGAGCAGGATAAATATATTCTGACTTATCAGCATTAAACAATCCTTCACCATTTTGCTGGTGACAACTTTGGCATTTGCTTTCGTATACCAACATACCTTTTTTCGGATTAGCGGCTCTGTCAAGATATGAAAGATCCTTAAACCCTGACCCTGCGGCCTTCTTACCCTTCTCTACATTAGAACCGATATAATTTATATATGCTGCAATTGCCTGTATTTCCTTTCCTGTTGTGTCAATTGCAGTGCCATTTAAACTTCGTTGAATACAATCATTAATCCTTTTATATAAATTTTCAATGCTGCCGCTTCTTGCCCTAAACTTTGGATACATTGAATTAACGGATCCATAATTATTCCCAAAAATTACAGTACCTGCCTGCAAGTGACAATTCTGGCAATTTAATCCGTTAGTCATTTTAGAAACTAATCCATTGGGGCCCAAATATTTCGAAGTATGTGCTAACAATTCTTTCCCATATTCAACTTGAGATTTAAGAATAGTGTCTTTAATAAGACTGATATCTTTTGGCTGCCAGTAATTAGTAGTGTCTTTTTTTGCAACAATACTACCAGCGTCTTTTTTGTTTTCTTTTGATGCAGATAAATCTTTCTGGTTGTAAAATTCAAAAGTAATGGCAACGATACCAACTGCAAGAATTACAATTATTATTAAAAGTTTATTTACAATAGCAATAAGCTTTCCTGTTGTATCATTTTCATTCATCATTCTACACTAACTTTTTGTGAGGGATAAATGTAATGATAATTTTTGTTTAGATAAAAACATAGTTATAGACATGTGAATCAATCAAAAGAATTTTTAAATATTATTACTGAGATGTAAAACATCCCAATCGTTTTTTATTTAAATAATCAGTTAAAAAATATAAATTATACATTGTTGATTTAGAAATTATATCACTGAAAACTAAATGGTTAACATAGTTTTTATATAAACTTTCTATTCAAAAGATAATAAAAAGAGGAATTTTCAGTTATATACTTTGAAAAACGTACCTACTATGAAATATTTACTAGCCATATCTATGATATGGTCATCCGCCTCTTATGCGCAATGCAAAGATGTCTTTGGCAAGCGCACCAACTGCCCCGATTTTCAAGACAGTATGGTATTATATAATAATGCCATCAAAGTGTATGACTTCTATGACAATAACATTGCATATACTAAAACCCGTACTGTAGAAATCAGGTCTGATCAGGAGAAAAAAGATGTTTTTGACAGGCTTCAACAGGCAAAAAAAATGTTTTTTGTAATTCGAAGAGAGGTTGCAAAGATTAAAGACGATGATAAAAATGCTTTAGCTAAGTATAGTCCCAAATATAAGGACATTAATTTCAGTCAATACTTTCAGGAAATAGACGAATTCAGGTTTTATCAGAGAGAACTTGAAAATCAGATTTTAAATCTGGATGCCCCTATTCCAATTTATGATAATCGTATATCCCCTGTCGTTATAAATGAATATAAATGCCTTGATACATCAAGTATATATTTTGGCGACATGGTTAATATTCCACTCTATATACCTATAATTGTAAAACCGTTAGCATTATTAACTCCAACAGAGTTATCATTGAGAAATGAAATATTGCATATAAAATCTAAATTAATAATTGTACAACCTCAGTTAGAAAAAAAGGAAATAAGTATTGTTGTTCCGAGACAAATACACACTACACAAACCGTTCAGTCAATTCCGGTACAATTGAGGCCAATGCCAATAAATTCATCGGGACCTTTAGTAACACAAACGACCTCGGCTATTCTAATGCCAAAAGAACAAACAGACAATAAGATAACAGGCACAGCTGTTTTTCTTTATAATGAATTCGGCTCAGGATCAATCATTGGATTCTTTAAAAATGGCAGATTCAGAAAAATAAGGCCTCAGGAATATGCTCAATTTGCTGTATTAAAATATGCACAGGATTTACTTGAAAACAATGATAAACTTAAAGAGTGGATCAGCCAGCATTACGGTGAGTATTGTATAGCGTTTAATTAATGCAGTATGCATAATTAATTATTTTATTGATTGTATTTGTTTTTGTGAAAATTGAAATGGTTTTCACAAAAACAAATTTTCATTATTTTAAATAAGGGTACGAATAAAAACTAAAAGGATCGTTTTCGGGGGTAATGAATTTGTGTTTAATCTTTGATTTCCTCTGGTGGAATAAACTCTTTATAAACATCCAGATTTAATACAAAATCAGCTAAATCGAGAATTTTATTATCATAGGGGTAATTAATTGGTATATCATATTTAAAATCATCTCTTTGTAAACGAACAGAAGTAATTGCAAAAGAACTCATTTTATACAACTGGTATTTTTCTACAAATACTCTGAATTCAACTTTGTTGCCTTCACTAAAAAAACGATCCTCGTTTATATTGTTGAAATTGTAAACCTGACCATCTACAAATCTTATTCTTAAATTATAGTTCGAAGAAAGAAATATAGATTTTGGTGCTTTAAAAACATAAGAAAGCGTATAAAAATTC
>CALQJH020000171.1 GCA_943330835.2 Candidatus Kuenenia stuttgartensis | reverse complement strand
ACCTTTTTCCATTACGTTTTTCGCAACGGTGTATACATTTTTACGTTTGCCGTAATATCCTTTAGCGGCTTTTAATATTCTTTTGCGGCGAGCTCTACTGGCTACTGCATTTACTGAACGTGGCATATTTTAATTTTTTTAAGTTAATGATGGATAAATTGCTAATGGGGATTATTATTTCATACCCAATAAACGCTTTACAAAGTGCAAATTTGCGTCTGCAACTTTACCGTCCATACGCATATTACGTTTGCGTTTAGTTGATTTCTTGGTAAGGATGTGACGTTTAAAAGCTTTTTGAAAAGTGATTTTACCTGATCCGGTAACTTTAAAGCGCTTTTTTGCGCTGCTGTTGGTTTTAACCTTTGGCATTGTATAACTTATTTTAGTTACTCCCTGCTGGCGTTCCGAACTGACGGAAACTTATGGAGCCTTGTGGGAAATGATTGAAAAGATTGCTCTTTTCGGGGTGCGAATATAGGCTTTTATTGCAGATTTCAACAATTATACTTGATTTTTATTTTGGAGAAATCAATTGAGGCAGTTGCTGAAAATCCTAATATTATAGCGGAATATTTACTTTTTCAATTGATTTCTGGTTCTGTTTTCTTGTCTTTTTGTGGCTAGAACCCCTACATGAGATTGATTATTGTGGTTCGAACCAAGGCATAAAAAAGGCCTTATACACCTGATTATACAATGAAATTTTCGTTAATGTGGTTCGTACCACTAAATAATACTAAGGAGTTGAATATTGAAAAGTAAAAATAAATATTTGGATGTTGATCACTTAAAACTGTCCTCCCACATTTTTTTCATCTTTTCCAATCCTAATAGTTTCGCAGTGGAAATGTTATTTTGAGGGATAGTTTCAGGATTAGGATATTTCTTCAATGCCTTTTCTATTTGATCTTCTCTTAATAAATGCAACATTGGATAAGGAGATCGATTGGTATAATTTTCAGCATCATTTTTATCTGATCCTGCAAATTGGTATAAAGGATGGAAAGAAGCCACTTGGTAAATGCCTTCGTATCCTTCTTTTTTTAAAAGATTTTCGCTTAACTCCACTAATTCCAGATACTTGTCAAATATTTGAAATTGATTGGGGAAAATGATAATGGCGGTATCAATTTTGATTTCGTCATCCATTTTCATACAGGTCTTGATTAATGTCTGAAGCGCTGTATTAAAATCTGCCGTTTCTAGGACTTCATAATGAATTGATTTTTCACGAACTGGCTTTGCTGCAAAAGGACAAAAATTTAATTCGATAACTACTTTTTTTATCCAGTTTTCCGTTTGATCAATGATATGATTAGATTTTTCCAAAATTTTTCTTCAAAGATAGGTGCTACTTGCTTAGATGTTATTAAAATAAGATTGGGAAATTACAGCATGGGAATCAATGGAATGCCCATTATCGTGAGAATGAATAAGGTAAGCCCAAGCAAAAAATAACTCAATGAAAATAAGAGCACTTGATTTTTCTTTTTGAAAGCATAATAACTTGACAGTGACATAATCGGTAATGCATTTACACCCATGAATTGAATAATTCTTAAATCACCATGTTTTAGGCTCCAGTTTAAGAAGTACAATCCTTTTTCTCCATCCAAACCTCCTATAGTATGAGACCTCATCGACATCATCATTATTCCAACAAAAGAAAATAAAACAAATAATAACAAGCCCATTCTTATCCCCCATGTATAATGTTGGCTGATGGGCATTTTTTTCTGTCTGAAAAAACTAATCGTAACAAAGATCATCAGGAGAAGAAAGACTACATCGAAACTCCCCAATATTGAATAGAGCATTGCGTTGAGTGGAGTACTTATATTATAATAGGATGGGATTCCTCGGAAGGATTGAAAAGATATGATGGAAACAACAACAAACATTGATACAACATTCATCCAACTTATAATAGAAATGATTTTTTTTGAACTGAGATGAAACATTATCCAACCCAGATTCCATGAAATTAAACCAGTAGAAAGTGCATATTTAAATGGCTTGGCAAAAGCATGCTCTCCTGCAATTAAAGTATGGTCAAAAGCTAATAATCCAAGACAAATAAAGGCTATGATGAAATTGTACATGCCAAACCAAAATAATAAAGCATTTCTCCTTCGGACTTCTAACAAAAATGTTTCCATTAAGACAATTCTAAAACGATGATTAATTTCTAAAAAAAATAGAAATCTGGGTTAAGGTCTTTGGAAGGATAGTTGGGATACAAATGTATAATTTCAAAGATAAGCAAATAATTTAATTTCAGAAAAAAATTAACTGAAACATATCATTCTCCAAACCCTTCATCATTTTGTTGTGAAGTTTTACTGCTGTCTCTAAGCATTTCGCTGATGGCTACCAATTCATTGGGCGTGAAATAGCGCCATTTTCCAGGGGGAATTCCATGAAGTGTTATGTTCATGATTCGTGTACGGGTAAGCGTTATAACTTTATATCCGAGTGATTCACACATTCGCCTGATTTGTCGATTTAACCCTTGTTTTAGTATAATCCTGAATCGTTTTTCTCCTTCTTGTTTTACAAAGCACTTCATGGTTTCTTTACCCAATATCTTGACTCCGTTTTTCATTTGAAGAATGAATTGACCATCAATAGATTTATCAACAGTAACGACGTATTCCTTTTCATGTCCATTACCGGCACGTAAAATTTTATTTACAATATCTCCGTCATTGGTTAAAAAAATCAACCCATCAGATAATTTATCCAATCTTCCAATAGGAAAAATTCTCGATTTATGGTTAACAAAATCAATGATGTTTGTTTTATCTTTTGTATCGGTAGTACAAGTAACACCTTTCGGTTTGTTGAACGCCAAATAAATAGTTGATTTCTTTTTCCGTAAAGGTTCGCCATCAATTTTTACCTCATCCCCTTCCTGTACACGGTTGCCTTTTTGTGCATCTTTCCCATTAATGGTAACTCTACAATCTTCAATGTATTTATCCGCTTCTCTCCGACTACAAAATCCGGAGTCGCTGATATATTTATTTAAACTGGTATCCAAGGTCTTTTTTTTAGCATTAAAAAAGCCATCTAATTAAAGACAGCTTTTAAAGTATTTATTTGAAAAAATTATTCTGGTTTATCAATACTTGGAGATACTTCTGGTGTTTCTTCTGTTTTTTTCTCCACCAACTTGCCTAATTCAGATCCTCTTTTCTTTGCTTGTTGTGCTTTAGGCGCAAACATTACTAACATTCTCTTTCCTTCCATTTTAGGCAATCCTTCCAATGCACCAACATCTTTTAATCGATCGGCAAATTTCAACAGCAGTAATTCGCCTCTTTCTTTAAACATGATGGCTCTTCCTTTAAACTGAACATGGGCTTTCACTTTATCGCCATCCGACAAAAATTTCTCTGCATGTTTTACTTTAAATTCAAAATCATGATCATCAGTATTTGGCGTAAAACGAATTTCTTTAACCTCACTGGTTTTAGATTTCGCTTTCATTTCCTTTTTCTTTTTCTTCTCGTCGTACAAGAATTTATTGTAGTCGATGATTTTACATACTGGAGGATTAGCACCTGGTGAAATGTCTACTAAATCTAATTGTTGAGACTGAGCGATTTTAAGTGCATCTGGTGTTGGGTAAATGCCTGGCTCTAGATTTTCGCCTACAAGTCTTACTTCCGGGACTTTGATCATGTAGTTGGT
>CALQJH020000170.1 GCA_943330835.2 Candidatus Kuenenia stuttgartensis | reverse complement strand
GCAGCTTATGCAGATACGGGTGTATGGAGCAGTAAGGCCATTAAAGAAGCCAAACTTTTTGGTAAGATCGACGTCGTTTGCTCTTCAAAAGAAAAAAATTACAGCTTTATTCCCAATGATTTTGCAGTACCGAATGATGCAAAATATTTTCATATTACAACCAACAATACCATTTTCGGAACACAATGGCAATCGATTCCTAAAACGAGCAATGTATTGATTGCAGATATGAGTAGCGATATTCTCAGCCGGGAATTAAATTTTAATGACTTCGGATTGATATATGCAGGTGCTCAAAAAAACATGGGTCCGGCAGGAGTGAATTTGTTAGTGGTCAATCAAAATATTTTAGGAAAAGTAAAGCATCCGATTCCAACAATTATGGACTACCGCAACCATATCGCTGAAGGAAGCATGTTGAATACTCCTCCGGTATTTGCCGTATATGTGTGTTTACTTACGCTTCGCTGGTTGAAAGCTCAGGGTGGCGTTGCCGCAATAGAAAAGTTGAATCAGCAAAAAGCAGCTTTGTTATACCATGAAATAGATGCAAATGAATTGTTTACAACCAATGTAGTTAATGAAGACAGAAGCAAGATGAATGTTTGTTTTGTGATGAAAGATCCTGCTCTTGAAAAATCTTTCTACGATTACGTAAAATCAAATGGAGTTATCGGTATAAAAGGCCATCGTTTGTCTGGCGGTTTCAGAGCTTCTCTGTATAATGCAATGCCAATAAGCAGCGTGTCTTATTTAGTGGAATTAATGAGAGAGTTTCAGCAATCGCATGTATAAATAAGCAGCAATTTTTTAATAAACGAAATACTATTTTTAATAAGTCATTATATTTTTTTACTCATGGTTACAATATCTCCGTTTAAAGCATTACGTCCAAATGCACAGTTTGCCAAACAAGTTGCATCAAGGCCCTATGATGTTTTGAATAGCAAAGAAGCAAAGGTAGAAGCGCAAGGAAATCCTACATCTTTTTTACATATCACCAAAAGTGAAATTGATTTACCTGAAAGCATCGATATTCATGCTCAGCAGGTATACGATACTGCAAAGGAAAACCTGAATGCATTTATCAGCAGAGATATTTTGTTTAAAGAAAGCAAACCTTGTTATTACATTTATGAATTGGTCATGAATGAGAAAAGTCAAAAAGGATTAGTGTGTGCAAGTACGGTGGATGATTACGAAAATGGCCTTATCAAAAAACATGAATTCACGCGACCTGAAAAAGAATTAGACAGAATCAATCATATTAAAACAACTGGCGCACAAACGGGTAATGTTTTTTTGGCGTATAAAAACGTGGATGAAATAGATGCCGTTATTAACCAATGGACAAGCACCAAAGACCCACAGTATGATTTTATTGCCGACGATGAGATTAAGCATAGTATTTGGATTGTGAATGATGATAATGTAATTGAAAAAATCACCGAATTGTTTAAAACAAAAGTTCCTTGTACTTATATTGCAGATGGCCATCATCGGGCTGCTTCTGCTGCAAAAGTGAGAACAGCATTGGGGAAAGCGGCAACTCCCGCAGCAGATTATTTTCTAACTACTTTGTTTCCTTCCAATCAGCTTCACATCATGGATTACAACAGATTGATTAAAGATTTGTGTGGATTAACTGAAGCAGCTTTTTTACAACAACTGGAAGAAAAATTTACTGTAGAAAAAGTAAATCATGCTTATCGTCCTGAGCATTTACATAGTTTTGGTTTGTATGTAAACAAACAATGGTATAAGCTTGTGGCAAAAGCCGGCACTTATACAGAAGATCCAATGGGTGTATTAGATATCACCATTCTTCAAAACAATATTTTAGATCCGATTTTAGAAATTAAAGACCAACGTACAGATAAAAGAATTGACTTTGTTGGTGGTATAAGAGGATTGGAGGAATTAGAAAAAAGAGTGGATAGCGGCGAAATGAAATTGGCTATTAGTTTGTATCCTGTAAGCATTCAACAACTGTTTGATATTGCTGATAGTGGAAATGTAATGCCACCAAAAAGCACTTGGTTTGAACCAAAACTCAGAGATGGTTTACTTACGCATTTAATTTATTAATGATTACACTACATGTTTACATACAGCTATAAATATTTAATAGCATCGATATTTTTTATGTCGCTTCTGTTTACCTTAAAGGCGCAACCTCACTTGGATGAATACGGACAGGCGAAAAAATATCTGATAGCCGGCGATTATTTAAATGCGACAACATTAATTAAAAAATTAATCACTTTTGATTCTGCTAATATTGAGCTTAAAAAGGATTTAGCCATTTGTTATAATTTTCAACGCGAATATAATAACGCGGTACAAACCTTGAAGCCATTGGTGGATAGCGGTTTTGCTGATGACCAGTGTTTTCAAATTTCAGGCAATGCATATAAAGCACTGAATCAAATTGAAGCATGCAAAACACTTTTTTTAAAAGGCCTCGCTAAGTTTCCCGACAATGGACCTTTGTATAATGAAATGGCAAGTTTACTTTGGAACAACAAAGACAATTCTTGCATCAAATACTGGGAAAAAGGAATCGAAAAAGATCCGGAATACTCCAAAAATTATTACAATGCTTGTCGCTATTATAACAACAGCAATGAAAAAATGTGGAGTTTGATTTATGGAGAAATCTTTGTGAATATGGAACCGTCTAATTCAAGAACTCCGGAGATTAAACAGTTATTGCTTGATGACTATAGAAAAATATTTACAGAAATTATTTCCGACTCGGTGCTCAGCACAAAAAATAAATTTTCTCAAAAGTATTTAGGCAACCTGTATAAACAATATACTGTTTTAAAAGAGGATATCAATGCAGCAACACTATCTATGCTAAGAACTAGATTTATTTTAGATTGGTTTTACGACAATCCTGATGAGTTTCCTTCCTCACTATTTTCCTTTCATCAAACACTTTTAAAACAAGGGTTGTTTGATGTATACAACCAATGGCTATTGGGCTCATCAGATAATTTACTTGACTTTCAAAACTGGACGATGATTCACCAGGAAGAATACGAAGCGTTTATCCAATTTCAAAAAACGGCTTCTTTTAAAATGATGCAAGGGCAATATTATCATTGATTTTTTCTTCTTAATAAATTCCACAATTATATTAACTTACAATGCACGTCATTAAATCGTTGTGCGATTTTCTTACTTAAGAATATGTAATTATGAATGAACAATCCAGATTATTTGATTTTCTTTATGATCAGTTAGCGCATTTCCCAAAAGAAGATATGTTGTGTGGAAAGGAGGATGGCTGCTGGGTTTCCCATAGTACACAAAATGTTATTGATGTCGTTAATAAGCTGAGTGCAGCGTTGTTGGACTTAGGATTGAGTGCCAATGACAGGACTGTAGAAGGCCAAGATAAAATTGCCATTATCTCTCGCAACAGACCAGAATGGCTAATGCTTGATCTGGCTTGTCAGCAAATCGGTGTACTTCTTTGCCCCATTTATCCTACGACAAATCCGCATGAACTTGAATTTATTTTTAATGATGCTGCTATAAAATATGTATTTGTAAGTGGACAGGATATTTTTGATAAAGTAAAATTAATTAGTAGTAAGATTAATTCCTTAATCGACATTTTTAGTTTTGATCAATTGCCTGATGTTAAATATTGGAAGGAATTAATTTCGAGTATTCCCAATGAGAGTCTCAAT
>CALQJH020000169.1 GCA_943330835.2 Candidatus Kuenenia stuttgartensis | reverse complement strand
TGTATACTATAATGCTGATTTAAGAATAGGTGATTCCATTCAAGTAAGTGCAACAGGGTGTAATACAACTGCACCAAGCATTTTAATGATAATAGGCTCAATACCTACAACACCTGCTTCTATTGCCGGCCCCAAAAATGTATGTAACTATTTACCTTCATCATCCAATCCCAACGGTAGTATTGTAACGTATACCATTAGGAAAGTAGTCGGCGCTGTGTTTTATTATTGGTCTGTTTTAGGAGATTGTTCGATTGTTGGACATCCAGGTGGTGGAGGAGAAAATGATACAATTGTGCAAGTTCAATTTGATGATGATTTTACTTCTGGAACGCTATTTGTTAGTTCAGGGAATGCTTGTGGTTTTGGTGCGCCAAGAACGCTCAGTTTAACTATTCTGGTTCCTTATTTTACTGGAAGAATTACTGAAGTAGAACTTAGTGCTTGTCCAAAAATCATCAAATATACAGTAGGGAGTCTACCTATAAATGCAGACTCCATTTTATGGACTATTCCGTCATCAGGTAGAATATTATCTGGGGTAGGTTCGCCAACAATAATAGTATCATACGATTCGTCAATAAATACTATTGGAACGGTTACTGCACGTGGTGTAAATAATTGTTCTATGGGGCAGGCAAGATCTTTAGTTGTTAATTTGCCGGGTTGTTCAAATCCAATTGCACGTATAACAAAAAGCGCAATTGAATTATCGTCTGATAAAGAAAGTAACTTGAATGTTATTGTTTATCCTAATCCTACAATGTCTGTATTTAATTTAACAGTTAAATCAAACGATGCTGAAAAGGTATTGATTATTATTTATGATATGCAGGGTAGACAGATACAGCGGTTGATAATCAATCCAAATGAGCTGAATCAATTAGGGCGTAATTTAAGACCAGGTAATTATATTGTTGAAATAATACAAGGAACAAAATCAAAGAAAGAAATACTCGTGAAATCATAAAGAAGTTAGGGAGCTTTTATTACAATCCCATTTGATTTTTTCAGGAAATACAAATGCTTGTTTTCTAAATAATCGGTTGATGTTGAATTCTTACTTACTTTAATTGGAATGATTTTATACGCCGTAAAAAGCTGAAACTGGTTATCATTAATATGTGACAAAAAATCGTCTGGGTAGGTGTTCAGTATTCTGGAAAAGTTGTACATGATTTCAAATCCTTTGTACACGTATTCTGAAGGTCTCCCTTTATAATTTCTAAGATAAATTTCTTGTAAAATTTTACTCATGCTATCAACTTTTTCATTGAAATAGGAGGACGTGTATACGTAAGCGATGTTTTTTGGCAAGTCCTTCGATTTTTTTTCAATCGATCCAAACCCTTCCCAATTGGGCATTCCAAAGAGAGTGATGTTGTATTTTTTGTCGATACTTTTCAATGTTGTAAAAAGAGTATTGGCGAACTCTTCATCTAAACTCCCCCCAATTATAATATTTTTCTTGTTGCTGTCCAGGCTATTTTTGATTAGATAAAAATTACTGTCTAAGGTCACGGTTTTGATATTTAACAAAGCTTTGTTGTCAGGATTGTTGATGTTATTAAAGTAATCTGCAACACGGTCTTCCTGACTACCGGTTTGGCGTACATGAAGTATTTTTCCAGAATCCTGGTGTTGAAGCAAGTAGCCAAAAATAGCCTGACAATGAGATTTTAATGTAGGGTTTAACATTATTAAATAAGGGTTGGATGTTACGCCGCCATCATTTGGATGTGTTGCAGAAAGGAAAGGTATTTTTTTTCTTTTTGCAAAGGCAGCCAGCTCTGTAAATTCAGCATCTTTTACAGCTCCGATAATAAGGTCTAAATCATCGATTTGATGAGTATTGATAAGGAATTTTATATTGAGTGAATCGGCCTCGCTATCAAAAATAAATGTTTCCATCAGGGCATCATGTATAGAAAAGCTATCTATGGCTATTTGTGCGCCCTGAACAAAATTCATTCCCTGGACTGCAAATCGTGGAAATTTCTTCCCGAATTTATAAACGGGGCCTTCGAATACAGAATCTAAGTATAAAGGAGCGAAAATGCCGATTCTAGACGGTTTTCTTTCACTTTGAGCAACAATAAAGTAGGGTAAGCTGGTCAGAATTAGGTATAAAATTATTTTTTTCATTTCTTTAATAGTAAGTTCAGTTCTTTTTTGCCGTTAGTATTGATGCATTCCCGCTATATCGTTTAAGGGGCTTGCCTTATTTTACCCACAGAAAAAGATGTGCTAGATAGTTGCCCTCCAATAGTATGTTGATTCTTATTGATGGCAAATATAGTTAATTTGATGTTGTGTAGATTTGATGAATATATACAATTGGATAATTTGGAGATAGGAGGGGTTATTATATGATGAGGTATAGGGTGAAAGACGTTGTGCAAAAAATAAATTTGAAAAAAAACGAAATTCTTTAACAAATTACTTGGCAGTATAAAAATCTACCCTTACCTTCGCACTCCAAATTAAAAAACGGAATTTTAAAAGTTCTTTTTATATGTCACAACGAATCAGAATAAAACTACAGTCTTACGATCACAATCTAGTTGATAAATCAGCTGAAAAAATTGTAAAAACTGTTCGCAGTACAGGAGCAGTAGTAACAGGGCCAATCCCTTTACCTACTCACAAAAAAATATTTACCGTATTGCGTTCTCCTCACGTTAATAAAAAAGCGCGTGAACAGTTCCAATTGTGTACACACAAACGTTTGTTAGACATTTACACTAGTACTAGTCGTACAGTAGACGCATTGAGCAAATTAGATTTGCCAAGTGGTGTAGATGTTGAGATAAAGGCCTGATGAACCTCCCTGCAATACAGGGAAGGCATAAGGTAAGCTCTTAATAGAAAAAATATGAACGTCTAAGTCTCGCCCTCAACGGAGAGACCGCTGGGCATAAAACAGATACAATGAAAAGTATTATTGGAAAGAAAGTTGGCATGACCAGCATCTTTGATACAGCAGGCAAACAAACAGCCGTAACTATCATAGAAGCAGGACCTTGCGTAGTAACTCAAAAGAAAACCGTTGAAACTGACGGTTATAATGCACTCCAAATTGCATTCGGCGATAAAAAAGAAAAACACTCCAACAAAGCCGAAATTAACCATTTCTCGAAAGCTAACACAGCTCCTAAAAGATTCGTTCAAGAAATCCGCGATTGCGAAATAGATAAGAATGTCGGTGAAACTATCACTATTGACATCTTTGCCGAAGGCGACAGTATTGCTGTTGTTGGAACTACAAAAGGTAAAGGTTTTCAAGGTGTAGTGAAGCGTCATGGATTTAGTGGTGTTGGCCAACAATCTCATGGACAACATGATCGTCAAAGAGCACCAGGTTCTATTGGTAACTCCTCTGATGCAAGTCGTGTATTCAAAGGAATGAGAATGGGCGGTCGTATGGGAGGTGATAGAGTGAAAATGAAAGGATTGAAAATTATAAAAATGTTCCCGGAAAAGAATTACATCTTAGTTAGTGGATCTGTACCAGGTCATAACGGATCAATTGTTTTAATTCAGAAATAATAATATAAAGCGCACAATTTTAGCTTTCAAAAAATCAGACAATGCAAGTAGACATCATAAATAGTAAAGGAGAAAAAACCGGCAGAACAATTGAACTTCCGGAAGATATATTTGGAATAGAACCAAATGACCACGTTATATATTTAGCTGTAAAGCAATT
>CALQJH020000168.1 GCA_943330835.2 Candidatus Kuenenia stuttgartensis | reverse complement strand
GGAAGAACCGTTTTTGGTCATGCTCCAGCAAAAGGGCAGCAATTAGACGATCATTATTTTGGAGCTATACCTGAACGCGTATACGCTTTTATGAGAGATTTCGAAAGAGAGTCATACAAACTCGGTATTCCACTTCGTACCAGACATAATGAAGTAGCTCCAGCTCAATTTGAATGCGCTCCTATTTATGAAGAAATGAATTTAGCAGTAGATCATAATACCTTATTGATGGATATTATGACTCGTGTTGCAAAAAGACACAACTTACTGGTACTATTACACGAAAAACCTTTTGCAGGAATAAATGGAAGTGGGAAACATAATAATTGGAGCATGAGTACTGATACAGGTGTTAATCTGCTTGCACCTGGAAAAACCCCGAAAACAAATTTGATGTTCCTCGCCTTTTTTGTCAACACTATTAAAGCAGTTCATGATTATGCAGAATTAATCAGAGCTTCTATTGCCAGCGCTGGTAATGACCACAGACTTGGTGCAAATGAAGCTCCTCCTGCTATTATTTCCATTTTCATTGGAAAATATTTGACGAATGTGCTCAATCAAGTTGAAAAAAGAGTTGGTGGAAACTTTGACGAAACAGATGAAGCTATATTGAAATTAGATATTCATAAAAGCATTCCAGAATTGATGCTGGATAATACAGATCGCAATCGCACTTCTCCATTTGCATTCACCGGAAATAAATTTGAATTCCGTGCAGTTGGATCTTCAGCAAATTGTGCCGGCCCTATGACCGTGCTGAATACAGTGATGGCAGAGACTTTAAAGAAATTTAAAATTGAAGTGGATGCACTGATAGATAAAGGAGAAAAAAAGGAAGTTGCAATAATGCAAATGATACAGAAGTATATCGTTGAAAGTAAAAAAGTACTTTTTGAAGGAGATGGCTATAGTGAAGAATGGGAAAAAGAAGCCGCAAAAAGAGGTTTGCCTAATATTAAATCAACTCCAATTTCCTTAGATGCTTATAGTTCTGCTAAAGCAAAAAAATTATTTGAAGATAATCATATTTATACCCATTTAGAACTGGAAGCAAGACATGAAATCATGCTAGAGGCCTATATTAAAAAAGTACAAATTGAAGCAAGGGTAATGGGAGATTTGGCTTCTACATTTATCATCCCAGCAGCATTAAAATACCAGAATAATCTACTCGAAAATGTAAAGGGATTAAAAGACATCGGCCTTTCTGCAAGTTCTTATGCAAGTCAAAAAGCAATTCTGGAAAAAATAAGCGAGCATGTAAATGTTATCAGCGACAATGTAGCTGCCATGATCGAAGCTAGAAAAAATGCCAATGAAATCACAGATACAAGAAGTAAAGCCATTTCCTATTGTGACACTATTAAAGAAAAATATTTTGATATTATCAGACTTCATGCAGACAAATTAGAATTAATTGTAGATGATAGCATCTGGCCATTACCTAAATACCGCGAATTGTTATTTTTAAGATAAAATCTATTAATAAAAATAATTCCTCCAAACATCGGAGGAATTATTTTATATATTTAGCCCTTTATTTATTCAAGGAAAATTATTTATTCAGTTCAAAAGAAAATTAAATTTAAACAATGAAAAAAATCATCGCCATCTCTTTGCTTGTTCTTGTTGGAACAAATGGATTTTGTCAAAACAAAAAAGGAGATAAAAAAAAGCAAGCTGAAACCAATTCGGCTTCCACTTTAACAAAAGCTCCTGAAGCTGAAGTCCCTACAACCACTCCAGCAGTCGCTCCAGCAACTCTTCCAGTAGCACCATTTACCGAAGAGCAGAAAAATAAAATGAAAGAAATCAACAAAGAGTTCAAAGCAGCAAAGGCTAACATCGAAAGTGATACTACATTGTCTCCAGAACAAAAACAATCTCAGATAAAGGCTGCCTCTAAATCAAAGTCAACCAAAATGAAAGAAATATTCACTCCTGAACAATTGGAGCAAATGAAACAGAATCATAAAAAGAAAAGTGAGGAGTAATTATTAATCATTTATATGCGCTATTTACTTTACTTCATCATCGCTTCATTATTTTCCATAAAAGGAAAATCACAGCAAACTGAAAACACATACTTATCTGTAGATAATTATGTAAGTACTTTAGGTGATTTGAAAGACAAGAACGTAGCAAGTATCGCAGACACACTCACTCAGCTTTTTGAATCAAAAGAAAATAAGGCAAGAGCAATATTCTGTTGGATAGCCAACAATATTGCTCTTGATCCTAAAACAGCTCGTTCTAACGACAACAAAAATACAGATCCTGTAATTGTAATACAAACAAGAAAAACCTCCCCTATTGGATTTGCTACTTTGTTTCAGGAAATGGCCAGCACCGCAAATATTCGCTGCCTAATTGTAAATGGATACTCCAAAAACAGCACTGAAAATATTAATACTATTGATGATGAGCCTAACCACTCCTGGAATGTTGTACAATTAGGTACAAGTCCTAATGAATGGTATTATGTTGATGCTGCTAAAGCCAGCGGGAATTTGGATAATAAAAAAAACGTGTTTACAAAAATATTTAAGCCTGAGTATTTCTTCTCCAATAAATACATTTTTAATCAAGACCATTATCCCCAAAACAAATCTTGGCTGCTTGGTGAAGGTCCTAAATCTCTTAAAGAATTTTATGCACTTCCTTTAATTGAAAAAGGTGCTTATCAGTTTGGTGTTGTCAAAACAAATCCATCAACTGGATATATCACAACAAAAATAAACACCGCATTTAAATTTAATTTCCAGCTAAATAATAATACCATCTCAAATGTAGAAGTTGTTTTTGGCGAAGCTGCAAAGGAAACAAAACCGGAAAGAATTAATTTCTTGGCGAATGGAAACGAACTGAGTTTTTCATATAAATTCAAAAAAGAAGACACTTTCCCTTTTAGAATTATTGTTAATGGCATCAACTTCATTTCTTATTTAATAGAAACAAGCGAATAACCTGAATTCCCTAGAAACCACAACAAACAAGTATCTGAAGAAAGAAATTCCCATATAAATAAACTAACTACTGCCCCACTAAAAAAACTGCGTTCGTAAACATCAGCTTCCCATTTTCCCAAAAACTTCTGAACAATGGATTGTCTGCAAAATAGACAATGCTGCCGCTACCAAAATCCTGAACAGCTATTACAGTTCCATCTTTTATTTTACTTTTAATAGCACTGCCTACAAATCCAGACACCTGATTATCTTGTTTGATGACGCCAACATTCCATCCTTCTTTCATGAATTCATAAACGTTGCTGTTCATCTTTAAAGAAAAGTAATAATCAGGATAACCAAAAGCAAGTGGATGGCTATCATCTAAATTTAATTTATAAATTGCTCCAGGGGTATTAGCGCTTACGCTTTGACGCTCTCTGTTTTCATATTTCTTGATGTCATCGTAAGTTGCAGCTTTGTTTTCATCCTTCTCGTCTTCTTTCTTTTGTTTAATCCCCCACTCACCGGAAGCCATTTGCGAAACAGCACCTTCCAACGCGATAATTTTTCCGCCTTGTCTTACCCAAGCTTTCAGATTACTTTCTTTTTCAGTGAGAATTTTATAATTGCCATCAGGAATGATCAGTACATCAATTTTTTTCAAATCGACATCTCCTATCTTATTGGCATTAATTAAAACAATTGGATAATTAAGCTGTTGTTCAAACAAATGCCAAACCTCACCAGCAGCAGTACTC
>CALQJH020000167.1 GCA_943330835.2 Candidatus Kuenenia stuttgartensis | reverse complement strand
TTGCTTAATTTGAATTTCTTTTTTATTTTAGAGAGCAAGACAGGCTTACCATCTCCATACAAAGGATCACACGCTAAGGGATAGCCGATATTTTTGGAATGCACACGGATCTGGTGTGTTCTTCCTGTATGCAATTGAAAAGAAACCAAGGAATAATGCTTGTTGGAATCCAGTACTTCATAAGCTGTTGAAGAAGGTTTTCCATTGCGATGCACAGTCATTAGCCCTTTATGAATAGCATGTTCTGCAATAGGTGCTTCTATCAAACCAGATGGTTCTGTTGGCATTCCAATAACAATTCCTAAATAATATTTATCAATTTTTCTTTCTTCAAAAAGTAAAGAAAGGTATTTATGCATGACGTCATTCTTAGCGAATAAAATCATGCCGCTTGTATCTTTATCTAAACGATGTACCGTAAAAATCTGGCCATACTTTTCAATCAATACATCCTTCAAAGATTTTTCAGATTGCTCACGATCAGGAATACTGAGCATCCCTGCAGGTTTGTTTATTGCAATAAACGAATCGTTTTCAAAAACTATTTCCAGTTGAATTTTCGCCACTGTAAAAAATGATTTAGGATTTCTTTTTAGATGCATTCATGTATTTAAGCAAACGGATTTCTTTTTCGCTTAAATAACGCCATTTGCCACGCTCCACATTTTTCTTTGTCAATCCCGCATACATCACTCTGTCAAGCGCTTTTACATCATATCCGAGATGCTCGAATATGCGTCGGACAATACGATTACGTCCGCTATGTATTTCAATACCAATGATTGATTTATCTTTTGAATCTGCATATGCTAAACTATCTACATTCACTTGACCATCTTCCAATGTCAACCCATTCAATATCTTTTCAAAGTCGGCTTTGTTAAGTATTTTATCAAGTTTAACTTCATATATTTTTTTTATTTCAAAACTAGGATGAGATAATTTCTGGGTAAGATCTCCATCATTCGTAAATAATAGGACACCGGAAGTATTTCTGTCTAATCTGCCAATTGGATAAACCCTTTCGTCTGTAGCTTTTTTTATCAATTGCAGCACTGTTTTCCTTCCCTGTGGATCATCTGTGGTGGTAATATAATCTTTAGGTTTATTCAAAAGGATATATTGCAAATTCTTAGTAACAAATAGTTTTTTATTATTGAAAAGAATTTCATCAGAGGGCAACACCTTGTAACCTGGCTCTTTTGCAACCTCTCCATTAATTTTCACTTTGCCCTCATTTATTAGAGCTACTGCATCTCTTCTGGAACATACACCACAGTGAGCTAAATATTTATTAAGCGGCATTACACTATTTACGCCCTGATTAGCAATAACGGGCTTTGGAATGGATGACTTTTGCGTTGACTTGGAAACATGAGCAGGTTTCGCTTGTGATGGATTTGCTGCTGCATTTTTTTTGGCCATTCTGGCCTGATATTTTTCTTCCTTTACTTTATCAAAATAGTCCGTACGTTCTTTTCTGATTTTCTTTTTTTCTTGACGGAAGTCTTCTTTTACGGCGCTGTTCTTTTTTTTAACAACGAATTTCTGAAACGGAGATTGACTCATATTGTGGAGATTTATGCTGTTTTGCAACAGTAATGATTGGCGAAGATACAGTTTTTAGCACTGGTAAAGAAGAAGAACCTCATTTCAGAAGTATTTTTACAGATAAAATCTAAAGATTCAAGCACTCGCATAAAAAAAGCGCATCGATTTGATACGCTTTTTAATCACAAATGATTTACCCTTAATTATGATGGTCTTGTTGCTTTTCGTTTTTCAACTTCCTCATTTCTGCTGCTTTATTTCGTTGTTCTTCAGTTAGAATTTTATTTCTGAATGCTTCATTATTTTTCTTCAGCGCCTTCATTTGCATACGCTTTTCCTGGTCATTCCATTTTTCATTGCTTTTTATTTTCGCTGCTTCCATTTTTGATTTCTCGTGAAACATTCTTATCTCTTTGATTTGTTCGTCTTTAAGGGCTAATGTTATTTTCATCTTCTCCAAACGTTTTTCAAACATTTCCTTTTTCTTTGACTCTTGTTCATTTTTAAAAGAAACTACTTTTTCCGTTTGCTCTTTTGTCAATACTGATTCTCTTTTAACTTTTGCCTCTTTTCTAATGGCAGTTTTACGATCGTTGTATTCTTTTACAGTAATCGATTGTTGTTGTTCCAGCAAATCCATTTTTTGTTTTGTTACTTCCTTAATGGATTTTAATGCGGCTTTTTGTTCTTGGCTAAGGTTCAACATTTTGCCCATTTCCTTAGGCATTCGATTCATCCCTTCTTGTCTGTAACATTCAGGATTCCCTTTTTTCATTTTACATTTTTCCTGTGCAAAAGCAGAAGACAATAAAATGGAAAAGATAAAAAATAGTTGTGTTAATCTGTTCATGATATTTATTTTTTGTGCGCCCTAAGACACCGCTATATTTGTTTCGTTTAATTGAATAACTATTTTTCTTTAAAAAATTATTTAGCCGATTTGTCTTTATTAGCCAACTGTCCGCATGCAGCATCAATATCTTTACCTCTACTGCGTCTCACCCTGACATTGACACGGTATTTTGCCAAATAATCTGTAAATGCCTGAGTTTTATCATCCTCTGGTTTTACAAATTCAGCTCCGGCAATAGGATTATATTCAATGACATTAACCAGATGGGTCGGTATTTTTCTGTAGATTTTAATCAAGTCTTCTGCATCTTCTATGCTATCATTTTTATCTTTAAATAATATATACTCCAGTGTAATATCGTTTTTAGTATGATCATAGAAATAGTTCAATGATTCAATCAGCAAATCAATGGTATTAGTTTCATTGATAGGCATGATTTCATTTCGCTTCTTATCTGTAGGCGCGTGTAAGGATAATGCTAAATTAAATTTCACTTTATCATCACCCAATTGTTTGATCATTTTAGCTACGCCTGCAGTGGAAACGGTGATACGCTTAGGACTCATATTCATACTATCCGATGCCGTTATCCTGTCAATCGATTTCAATACATTTTTATAATTAAGTAACGGCTCCCCCATTCCCATATACACAATATTGCTTAATTTCTTACCGTACACTTTTTCACTTTGCTCATTTAAAATTGCTACCTGGTCATAAATTTCATCGAAGGTTAAATTTCGTTTGCGCTCCATTTTTCCTGTTGCACAAAATTTACAGGTAAGGCTACATCCAATCTGAGAAGAAACGCAAGCTGTATTTCTTTTTTCAGTTGGAATTAAAACACCTTCTATCAAATGGTTGTCATAAGTTCTGAATCTGGATTTCAAGGTACCATCAGTACTATGTTGTGTTGCATCAACTTTAATGACATTCATGTCAAAATCAGCCGCTAATTTTTTTCTAAGTTCAAGTGAAAGATTGCTCATCTCATCAAAATCACGGACATTTTTTTTCCACAACCATTCATAAGCTTGTATTGCACGGAATTTTTTATCTCCTATAGATTCAAAATAATCCTTCAACTCCGGCAGCGTCAATTCCCTGATATTTTTATTTATGGTCATTTCGCAAAGATAATCAACCTGAAATGGAAAAAAGTCAAGCTAACAGAAGAGAAAAGCGAGATATTAGAAAGCCATTATCTTTGTAGCCATTTGATTTCTTCTCATAAAAACTAATGATTATGGAAACTGTATACATTATCGATGCTGTTAGAACGCCAATTGGAAGATATGGCGGTTCCTTGTCTGGAATCAGACCTGACGATTTATTAGCG
>CALQJH020000166.1 GCA_943330835.2 Candidatus Kuenenia stuttgartensis | reverse complement strand
TCATATGCACATTCTTTTGTGCAAATTTAATACTTATTTGCACATTATGAAATGCATTTTTAATTATTTTATGCACTTTTAAATATGCATATTAAGGTTTCTTTTTAATCTATTTATTTGATTATCAATAAGTTAGACTACTTTCCGATACAAAACTTTAAAACCCTTGCCAGTAAAGGTTTTCAGAGGCGGGGTACAAATGGGATACAGGAATAAAAAGTAAGAAATGAGAATTTCAACAATAATTATTTCAAATCAAAACGATCAAGATTCATCACTTTCGTCCAGGCTTTAACAAAATCTCTTGTAAATTTTTCCTTATTGGTATTACTTGCATATACTTCAGATATTGCTCTTAATTCTGAATTTGAACCAAAAATCAAATCACTTCGAGATGCGGTCCATTTTAACTTTCCGGTTTTGCGGTCTTTCCCTTCGAAAATTTCTTTTGAATTTCCAACAGGTGTCCAAACGGTATTCATATCCAATAGATTTATAAAAAAATCATTTGTTAGTTTATCTTGCTGTGTAGTCAAAACACCATTTTTCGAGTTATTATAATTCACATTTAATACACGCAAACCACCAATCAAAATAGTCATTTCAGGAACTGTTAGTGTTAGCAACTGCGCCTTGTCTAACAACAATTCTTCACTGGGTATATGATATAGAGAATTAGCATAATTTCTAAACCCATCTGCCTTTGGCTCTAATACTTCCATGCCTTTTATATCAGTTTGTTCTTGGCTAGCGTCCATTCTTCCTGCAGTAAACTGAACTTGTATATCCATTCCGGCATTTTTGATAGCTTTTTCTATTGCTGCAGTACCACCCAAAACAATCAAATCAGCGATTGAAACTTGCTTTTCTGAGTGTGCATTAAAATCATTTTGAATTTTTTGTAAGACCAATAAAACTTTTTCTAATTGTTTCGGATTGTTCACTTCCCATTCTTTTTGAGGCAATAATCTAATACGAGCTCCATTCGCACCTCCTCTTTTATCTGAACCACGAAATGTGCTAGCAGAAGACCATGCCGTATAAATCAATTCACTATTAGACAGCCCAGAATTTAAAATCTTTACTTTCAAATTTTTTATGTCGTTGTTATCTATAACTAACTTATTGGCTAATGGAATTGGATCTTGCCATTTATAGTTTTCTTTGGGAACTTCTGGACCCAAGTAAATAGATTGGGGACCTAAATCTCTATGTGTTAATTTAAACCAAGCATTTGCAAATGTATCGTCAAATGCAAGTGGATTCTCTAAAAATCGTCTAGAAATTTTTTCATATACTGTATCAAACCTTAAAGCAAGATCCGTGGTGAGCATCGTTGGAAAGTGCATTTTGTTATTATCAAATGCATCTGGAATTATTTCTTTACCATTTTTGGCAACCCACTGTTTTGCACCAGCAGGACTTACAGTTAGTTCCCATTCGTTTTCAAAAAGAATTTTGAAAAACGAATGTCCCCAACGAGTTGGAGTAGTAGTCCATGTAACTTCCAAGCCAGAAGAGATGGCATCTTTGCCTGTCCCTGATTTATATTTACTTGCCCATCCTAATCCTTGTTGCTCAATAGCTGCCGCCTCTGGCTCCTTTCCTACTAATGAAGCATCACCAGCTCCATGAGTTTTACCTAATGTATGTCCACCAGCAATCAGAGCTACTGTTTCTTCATCATTCATACCCATCCTTGCGAATGTTTCTCGTATATCCTTTGCAGCAGCCAATGGATCAGGATTTCCATTAGGTCCTTCTGGATTAACATATATCAAACCCATTTGAACTGCTGCCAATGGGTTTTCCAATTTTCTTCCATCAGAATATCTGTTCTCTTCCAGCCATTTTGTTTCTTTTCCCCAATATACATTTGATTGAGGTTCGTAAACATCTTCTCTTCCGCCTGCAAAACCTTTAGTTTTAAATCCCATGGATTCTAACGAAACATTTCCTGTTAAAATAATCAAATCAGCCCAAGAAATTTGATCGCCATATTTTTGTTTAATTGGCCAAAGCAATCTGCGAGCTTTATCTAGATTGACATTATCAGGCCAACTATTTAAATGTGCAAATCTTTGTTGACCTGCATTGGCTCCGCCTCTACCATCTGCTATTCTGTAAGTGCCAGAACTATGCCAAGCCATACGTATAAAAAGAGGACCGTAATTCCCAAAATCGGCTGGCCACCAATCCTGAGATTCCGTAATTAACTTTTGAATATCTTTCTTAACTGCGAAATAATCTAAAGAATTAAATGCCTTACGATAATTAAAATTGGCACTCATTGGATCTGACAACTCGGAATTTTGTCTAAGCACTTGCAAATTTAATTTATCAGGCCACCAACTCTCATAGGTAGTTTCTTTTGTAGCTGTATTAATTTCAGTCATATTATTTGATGTGAATCCCAAAGGACACGCACCTACTTTTGCCATTTGTTGTGCAATTGTTGCCTCACTTAATAAAAGAGCAAAAATCAGTAGCCTTTTTTTCATTTTTTGATAATTCAAATTGTGATTTAATTTATTTTTTGTTTCAAGTTTCAAATAAATCAATTGCACTTATTGTGATTAATATCAAATTCTGAATGAGAGTAAACATATTTCCAACAAACAAGTAACTGTAAAAGTCGGTGTCACCGACATGGGATTTACAGAGATATTTCCATTAGAAGAAATTCCAATTGATGCAAAAATTGTCATCAAAGGAGCCTATTATTTATTATCACAACTCACTAAAGGAGATGGAGAAAATGAATGATGAAATTGAAAATAAATGAATAAATACGGATCGTTCGTTTTAATTATTTAAAAGTAATTAAGCAATCATAACTTTTTTTGTTGTTTTAAATAATGCAAAAATAATAGAAGCAATGAAACAATTATTGGTGAGTATATTGAATAGAAATATGCTTTAAAATAAAGTAAATTGAGCCGAAAAAAAACGGCATATTTATTTCATTTTCAATTAGTTACATTATTTCCCGATACAAAACTTTAAAACCCTTATCAGTAAAGGTTTTCAGAGGCGGGGTACAAATGGGATACAAGAATAAAAAGTAAGTTTCGAAAACAGCAAACAAAAATTACAAAATCTAAAAGAGGTTTCAAAAGTTGAAAACCCAACCTCTGAAACCTCTTGAACATTTTAATATTTCACAACCCTCATCGCCTTCACTTTATCTCCCTGTCTTACCTCCAGCATATAAGAACCAGCTTTTAACTCCGCTCCAAAATTAATTGTTTGATAAGGCGCTACTTTTATTTCTTTAAACAATCTTCCTTGAGCATCAAATACTCTAACCGTAATTACTTCTCTAGCTGCAGTAATTACTTGCATGTTAAAGTTGTTTACTGACGGATTAGGGTAAACGCTCAGCTTCATATCTGCAGGTGCTATTGGTTCGCTCACCGCAATTCCTTTTGTTAAAGGACTTGATGGCGCACAAGCACCTAGTTTGATAGTCAGTGATCTTGCATTACTTATACCACAATTGCTTACCGATTTAACTGTTACCAATCCATTTATTGTTGTTGATGGATATGAAACGCTGATGCTTGTAGTACCTTGTCCCGATAACAATGTTGCATCTGTAGGAATGGTCCACAATAATGATGTGGCTTGTGCTGGCATTGATGAAATAGTATAAGAGTAAACCCTGTCTGGACAAGTTGTTGTGTTAATAACATCTATCTGACCAGGCATGCTAGGATTGAGCCTGCTGATGGTTAACAATCTT
>CALQJH020000165.1 GCA_943330835.2 Candidatus Kuenenia stuttgartensis | reverse complement strand
GATATAGTGACTTATTGGGAAGCTGGATGCCAGGAAGATGGTTAAGTGGCGGATTTTCAGTTAATATTAATTAAAATTCAACCTAAGTATTTCACATTATCCTTTTAACTTTATTATACTAAAATAAAAACTATGGACTTTTTAAAATCTTTACAAATCCAGTCTCAAAATGCTGGAGTCTCAACCGGATCTAATTGGATTAAAACAAATGTGGGAAAATTAGATTCTTATTCTCCTGTTGATGGAAAACTTATCGGCTCTGTAATGTCGGCCGACAAAAAATCTTATGACGCTGCAATCAAAACTGCTCAAAAAGCATTCGAAATATGGAAATTGTGGCCAGCACCAAAAAGAGGTGAGATTGTCAGACAAATTGGAGATGAACTTAGAAAATTTAAAGACCCACTTGGAAAATTAGTTAGCTATGAAATGGGCAAGAGCTTACAGGAAGGGCTAGGTGAAGTTCAGGAAATGATTGATATCTGCGATTTTGCAGTTGGCTTATCCAGACAATTACATGGATTAACCATGCACAGCGAACGTCCCGGACACAGAATGTATGAACAATATCACCCATTAGGAATTGTCGGCATTATTTCGGCCTTCAATTTCCCTGTGGCCGTATGGAGCTGGAATAGCATGCTGGCTTTGGTTTGTGGAGATGTCTCCATTTGGAAGCCAAGTGAAAAAACACCTTTATGCGGTATTGCTTGCCAAAAAATAATACAGACTGTTTTCAAGAAAAATAATGTACCCGAAGGCGTTAGTTGTTTAATAAGTGGAGGCAGAGAAGTTGGCGAATGGATGAGTAATGACAAAAGAGTTCCTTTGGTTTCTGCTACCGGAAGTACCCGTATGGGCAAAGAGGTGGCTAAAGCAGTTGGAGAAAGATTGGGTAGAAGTTTATTGGAACTTGGTGGCAACAATGCGATTATCATTTCTAAAGAAGCTGATTTAAATATTGCTTTAACAGCCGCTACATTTGGTGCAGTAGGAACCGCAGGACAACGTTGTACCACTACACGCAGATTAATTATTCATGAAAAAATTTACAATAAATTCAAAGAGAAATTAGTTCATGCTTACAAACAATTAAAAATCGGCAACCCTCTTCTTGAAAAAAATCATGTAGGACCACTAATCGACAAGGATGCGGTAGCTATGTATTTAAGTGCTATAGAAAAATGCAAAGCGGAAGGTGGCAAATTCATTGTAGATGGTGGCGTATTGAAAGGTAAAGGATTTGAAAGTGGCTGTTATGTAAAACCATGTGTAGCAGAAGCTAAAAACAGTTTCGAAATTGTTCAGCATGAAACCTTCGCTCCTATTCTTTACATCATGAAATACAAAACACTTGATGAAGCTATTGCACTGCAGAATGGTGTTCCACAAGGATTATCTTCTGCAATCATTACCACAAATTTACTTGAAGCAGAGAAATTCTTATCTCAGGCAGGAAGTGATTGCGGTATTGCAAATGTCAATATCGGTACATCAGGCGCAGAAATCGGCGGAGCATTTGGAGGCGAAAAAGAAACAGGTGGTGGCCGTGAAAGCGGAAGCGATGCATGGAAAGTTTATATGCGCAGACAAACCAACACGATTAATTACACAGACAAACTTCCTCTGGCACAAGGAATAAAATTCGATTTGTAATTATTTCCCAAAAATACACTAATAATAATATTGAGATAACAATTCAATTTAATTTCATGATTCAAAAAAATAAAATAATGAAGAAAACTTACACATTAGTCTTATCGGGAATTATTTGTTGCGCAAGCAGTTTTGCTCAAACATCAGAAAAATCTGAAAAGAAAGCGCCAAACAACTGGCATCAAATGGACAAAACGGAAAGCGGATTCAATGGTATCAGTTTAAATAAAGCTTATGATTTCATCAAAACGAAAAATTTAAAAAGCAAAAGAATTACTGTTGCTGTAATTGATAGCGGCATCGATACCCTGCATGAGGATTTAAAACCAGTGCTATGGGTTAATTCAAAAGAAATACCTGGGAATGGAAAAGACGATGACAAGAACGGATATATTGATGATGTTCATGGATGGAATTTCATTGGGGGTAAAGACGGCAGAAATGTAAAAGAAGACAGCTATGAAGGTGCAAGGGTTTATCACAAATTGAAATTAGTTTGGGAAGGAAAGGAAGTCAATGTAGATTCTTTGAATCCTGCTGATAAAAAATCCTATTCCACTTATGAAAAAGCAAAAGAGAAAGTTGTAGGAGAAGTTAATGAAGCTGAGATAGGCTTCTTGAAAAACATGATGCCGGGATTAAAAAAAGGAGATTCTGTTCTAGTGAAGGAATTAGGCAAAGAAGAATATAATGGCAATGACCTGAAAGATTTCGTGACTACAGATCCTAATGCTAAAAAAACAAAAGGATTTATTTTAAGCATCAGCAAAGCCAATAACAGCTACGAAATTTCGAACAAGCAATTGTTGGATGAGATGGAAGGGCAATTAAGAAAAGGAGAATCTGCAACCACTCCACCAACTGAATACCGTAAGGATATTGTTAAAGACGATGAAAGCAATATCAATGATCGCTTTTATGGCAACAACGACATCATGGCTTCTACCCCATTCCATGGCACCCATTGCTCAGGAATTATTGGCGCGGCCAGAAACAATGAAAAAGGTATTGATGGCATAGCAGATAATGTAAGAATTATAATGGTTAGAGCCGTTCCTGATGGAGATGAACATGATAAAGATATCGCAAATGCTATTCGATATGCAGTAGATAATGGTGCGAGAGTTATCAGCATGAGTTTTGGAAAAGATTTTTCACCAGAAAAAAGATGGGTAGATGACGCGTTCAGATATGCAGAGAAAAAAGGTGTCTTATTGGTTCATGCTGCAGGAAACGATGCAAAAAATATAGACTCAGCAGACAACTTCCCTAACCCTGTTTTTGAAGATGGGAAAGGCCGTGCAGGCAATGTTATAACGGTTGGGGCTAGTGGCGATGAAACAAATGGTGGACTAACCGCGGCATTCAGTAATTATGGGAAAAAAGAAGTTGATGTATTCGCTCCAGGGGTAAGTATTTATTCCACCATCCCAGGAGGCACAACTTATGGGAATGCAAGTGGCACGAGTATGGCTTGTCCTGTTGTTGCAGGAATTGCAGCATTAGTATTGGAATACTATCCTACATTAACAGCACAACAATTAAAATCAATCATTGAAAAGTCTGCAGTAGTTGCAAAAACGGATGTCAATATCCCTGGTACTTCTGACAAAATTAGTTTAGCTGAATTATCCAGAACAGGTGCTGTTGCAAATGCTTATGAAGCCATTAAAATGGCAGCTTCAATGACTGTTACGGCTCCAAAAGTAACACTACAAAAAAAGAAATCCTAGTAGCATTTAATTAATTGATTTCAATAAAAAAACTAAGCCCATTCTACAAATAGAATGGGCTTAGTTTTTAAAATATGTCAACTTTATTTTTTTTATTTCTCCGACTTTACCAAATTATTTTGCTGGATAATTTTATTCAAAGCTTTTACTGCTTCATCAATATATACATCGGTGTTTCTTAATTTAACCCATTGTTTATTCTTTTCGATTTTATCTTCAGCACTATTTATAGCAGCTGTATCAGCGGAAGGGATTTGAAAATCTAACGGTTGTGCTAACTTGCTAAAGTCATCTAACTGCTTATACACCGCTTTCAATTGCTTTTGATCTTCTTTATATTTAGTGATATTCAAATAGTAT
>CALQJH020000164.1 GCA_943330835.2 Candidatus Kuenenia stuttgartensis | reverse complement strand
TCTTAATTAAAATGTCTTGTTGAAAAAGACTGCTTTTGCTTAAGATTATATGCTCTTTTAGTATATTCGATAATTCTCCATTGAAAATAATCTTAGGTTTTGCATTCTCTATAACACAAAATCCATTTAAAGTTTTATTGTATGTGTTTTGAATAACACTTCCGAAGCAAATTGCTAAGCCATCAATCTCAAAATCTTTATTTTTTGAAGTAAAAGCGCCAGGAACAAATAATTGCAAGTCATCAGTAATTGAAGGGCGATTGTGTACTAAAAATATTTTTTGTTTAGTAGAACAATAACCAGTTAACGATACTTTTTTAGTATTATATTTTTTACTGTTAATATATGATGTTTGACAATTTGATGAATAAAAAAAAAGCAACATTATAACAGTAAAAGTGATTTTTAATATTTGCATTTAATAATAATTTATAGTTTTGCGTTGAAAAAAAATCCTTTTTTTTATCTTAATTAAATTCTCTGTTTGTTGCTCATCCAAAACTCATTATGTATTCCATTTGTTGCCTTTAATTTACAGAAGTTAATTTTAAAGATATGATTTTGTAATTTTCATTTAACGGTCAAAATGAGGGTGAGTTTTATCGTATAAGCTAGTAAACATTTTATTAAGCCGCAGCCTTTTGTGAATCTGCAAATTTAGCTTCACTGACGCTTGATTACAATGTCTTAGCATCTAAAATTCCCATTTTCTACTTTTAATAATAATGCATGATGATAAAAAAAAATAATTGATTCCCAACCTGATAACATAGCAGACGAACTTATCAAAATACCTTTGGCATATGACCACCCCAACTGGGGCATCTGGTAGCCTGTAGATCTCTGTTACGGATGTTTAATATATTTTTATAAGAAACCGTAACCTCCAGTCCTCCCATCGATTTTGATGCCACACTAAGTTTACTCACATTGATATCATAACTAACACCAATGGCTATCTGATTTAGTTTTAGCTTTACAACAGGTACCACAGCATCATTCCATCTATAGAAAACACCACCTGTAATTGATTTTCGTTCGTCAAGTTCAAGGTCGCCCTGTTCAAAATCATGACTGAATAAAAATCCTCCCTGAAAAAGATTATTACCTCCTTGGTTGAAAAAGTCTCCATAAATAGTGAATTCATCAAAGTCGCTGGTAGGTGTCGTAAGACCGAAATTCAGGATATATTTCCGGTTCAGCTTAAGGCCGTTCTGTTTCATAAAAGCGATCTTCGGTTGTATGATATGGTATACGCCCAAACCAAGATAATAATGAATATCTGTCGCAAATTCACTTTTATAACTGATTCCGGCGCTCAGATCCGTGTAAGTAAAATTAGTATTACTAAATGTCTCTATTGTTGGATTGGCAGCACTGTAACTTCCGTTCACAAACTGATCATCAAAATAAAGTTTTGATGGGTCGAAATTTTGTTGAACCGGACCTCCCATGATAGCCACTCCAAGAAAAGAAGATCTTTCATAGCCACCGATTTGCCGAAGATAATTCAGCACCGGTAATACTTGTGTTTTTTTAAGTTTCGAATCTCCTGCCTGGTCATTTGTGACAATTAATCCGGTAGTAAGGAAATTGTCGTTATCTACTCCAAATACTGTTCTTAGTTCTGCATCCAGTGCCATTGTTTGATAAGGAACGGTAACACTTTGCCACTGGTTTCGGTAGGCTGCAGTGAGCCGTATGTCAGAATTCCCTTCGATGATGCCTGCCAATGCAGGATTTCTCAGTAATGGCATTTCATAAAATTGAGAGAAATTGATATCCTGCGCTTTTGAGTTCAGTGAAATAACACCAATAAACAAAAGACCGATTATTTTATTGCATAAATTCATAGTAAACTTCACTTATTTTAATATGGTTGTATTTCCTTTATAAAAAAAGACGCTGCCGTTTTCACAAACAGCTTCGGCAGTATATACATATACCGCCGGTTCGCCAACGATTCCTTTGATCCTTCCATCCCAGCCAAAATGGGGATCGTTAGGGGGGAAGTCGTTTCTTTCAAAAACAATTTCGCCCCAGCGGTTGAATATTCTAAATGATTTCACTTTTGCTATACCCTTACCTCTTACCATTAAAATATCATTGAAGCCGTCACCGTTAGGTGTAAATGCATTTGGAATGAATACTTGGGTATTTTCACAAAACACTTTCACACAAATAGTATCACGACCATAACAACCATAAATGTTTATGGCTTTAACGGAATAACAAATATCATTTTTTATTGTTGCCAAAGGGGCTGAGCATTTGGGGTCATTGCACTGTATGTCTGAATTTGGTGACCACTCATATATCTTCATCGGTAAAATGTGCGGGTCACCTGCATTAACAATAGTAGAATTTAAATCGAGTATCTGCCCAGCCGGTAGTACAAGTTCATTTCCGGCATTTATGTTTACAATCGGATAACCACCAATCATAATCAGCGTATCACTTTGAGAACTACATCCTGTTCCAGGTGAATAAACAGTAATTGTATAAATTCCTTCATCTTGAATAATAACATTGTTTATTTCTGCATGGGCCAAATTGATTGGGAATCCTCTTCCAGGACCATTCCATGTATAAAGTAATGTTGCATTTGGCGGCCCATTGGGCAATGAACTTACAGATTGTAAATTCAAATTATCTCCAATACAAAGCGGATTAATTGTAGTGATAATCGGTTTAGTTGGAGATTGATGTATGATTACTTCAAAACTTGTGTCAGGTGAGATACAATTATTTTGAATTGCATATACAATGTAAGTACCTGCAACGCTGGTGCTCGCAGATGGAAATGAGAATACGGTATTAATTGTTGTATCTGGCAGGCTTCCGAATGCGGGTCCTACCCATACATAATATACTGGGCTGGTTATATTACTGGTTGCAGAAGAAGCCGATAAATTGAGAATCTTTTCACTACATACTGGTGGGTTATAACCAGCAGTTGGAATAGCAGGAGGTGTAGGATCTCTTAGTATAAAAATATCAGGAATTCTTTGAGAAAAACATCCATTAATTTCAATATAAAACCCGGTATAAGTCCCTGCAGTTAATGATATTGTTATGTTGCCTGATGCATCTGTTGTGTCTGGTATTGCATAATGAGTTTGGAATTTATCATAATAAACTATGACGGCTCTGTTTGGTATAGGATTATTATTAAGGTCAAGAATATTTAAAGTAATTGAACCAGTTGGCAAACCGCAGCTTGTTGGATTGGTGAAACTTGAGCTGGTAATTTTAGGAGTTGGATAAACTATTGCTGTAATTATTGATTTTGGACTTTCACACTGACCGCTAATTTGGCTCACATAGTATATAAATTGCACAGGAGCGTTTGTTGCTGGCGTTGGAGCAGTAGGAAGTAAATTCATATTTACATCATACCACAAAAGTTGATTGCCTGGTAATGCAGTCGCTGTTAAAGGAACCCCAGGTGTTCCAAGGCAGTAGCCAACAGTATCAGTTACTATAGGGGCAGTTGGTATAGGTATAATTATTGCAGTTAGATAATAGGGTATTCCGTTACATGGACTGGAAGTAGGATTTACAGGTATTACTTCAATCGAAATTGTCTGACTTGTGGTTCCGGTATTTGTAAATGATATTGAAATGTTTATGTCAGTCGATAAAGTAGTGCCAGTTAAATTACCTGCCACACTTGTAGGTAAGGGGCCAACCACAGCCCAGTTGTAAATAGTGCCAGGTACAGAGGAAACTGGCAGGTAGACTAAAGTATCACCCGAACAAATTGTC
>CALQJH020000163.1 GCA_943330835.2 Candidatus Kuenenia stuttgartensis | reverse complement strand
TCCCTGTTCCTAGTGCAAAAGCATTTGATGTACTTCCCCCTATTAATGTGTTGGTATTATTACTCCACACAATACCATTACTTTGATCTGAACTTGCAGCAATTAATCCATGAAAAGTATTTGGATCGTACCCAGGATCACCGGGTTGTAAAATGTAAAATAATATCCCCCCTAAATAAGCACTTCCAATTGTAATAGGTGCAGCGGTGGCTCCTCCCATTAGATTTACCCATGCTGCACCATTATAATATTCTGGCTCGCCATTTGATCCACAATCAGTGCAATACAACATCAAGCCCTGAGCAGGATTAGCAATTGCATCTCTTTGTGCCCCAGTCATACGCGGCGGTAAGAAACCTTGTGTAGTAGAGCTTACTTCTACAGCTGCTGATGTGGTTGAAGATGCTCCACCAACAGTAACTGCTCCTGTAAATGAAGGAGAAGCAATTGGCGCTTTTGTTGCTAAAGATGATGTTAATGATGTTTCGGCAGATTGCGCTCTTGAAACTTCAGTGTTTAATTCATTTGTTGTTGCCTTAGTTGCCAAAGATGATGTCAATGTTGCTTCGGCAGATTGCGCTCTTGAAACTTCAGCATCTAATGATGATGTAGTAGCATAACCAGAAAGATTAGCTATTGAAGAGGGAGGCATAAATAAAAACTCTTGTGTGCTTGTTCCCGTAATGATACCAAATTTATTTGCAACAAATTCGCAGGCACCTGCAGGACTAGCCGAATTGCTTGCAATTGATATGAAAAGAATATCCTCAGTACTTGCAAATGTTCCGGTTGTTGTGCCTGCTACTAAATCCAACAAACTCGTATTATAAGTATTAGGTGAAGCAGCGCCCAAATTAGTAAATCCCAAATACTTTGTATTTGCCGTTGGTGAACCGCTAAAAGTATAGAATCTTCTTGATTTGTACCAAGATGCAGCATCCCCCAAACCTGTTGGTTTTGTATATACAATAATAAAAGGCATATTGCTTGCACTTGTAATTGCAACATTAAATAACTCTAAATACAAACCTGTTAAATCACTTACTTTCATTGATGATGATTTAGGTTGTATATACCAATTGATTTTTCTTGAGGAACCTGAGCTTGTGTTTTTAAAATACCAACCAAAATTTCCATTTGAAGTAACTGATGAAGGTGCATCTGTTGGAGCTGCTCCATCTGCATAAATAGCACTCGAACTGTATAGTAAAGAAGTATTGGTTTGGCCTGAAGCTCCTGCAGCTCCTGCCGCACCTTGTGGACCAAGGCCTTGCTTCCAAATCGAACCATCATAATAATAATAACCACTTGCACCATCAGTTTGATATACTAACAATCCAGAAGCTGGGCTACTAATTGCAATTTTTTGTACCTCGGTCATACGCGGCGGCAAAAACCCTTTTGTTGTTGAACTTACATCCAACTGCGCAGATGGATTTATGTTAGCCGTTGATACACCAATACCTACTTGGGCATTGGTGGTTGTGGTAATGGCTAATGCAATCATTAGTAATGATGCGAGAATTGTTTTTTTCATGTGTGTTTAGTTTTTTTGTTGCCACGAATTCACGAATGAATAAATGGGTTTTGGTTTTTTATTTTTGATGTTATTTTTTATTGTGAACTTCTATTCAACTCCTACATCCTACTCTCACTTGAATTCTTATTTTTTATTTAGAAGTTGTTCAACCATTTTTTTCAGGTCATCAATTTCCTTTTGCAGTGATGATATTTGCACTTGTTGTTCCTGAATTCCTTTTGTTAAAAGAGGTATCAATGATATGTAGTTTACAGAAAGTATTTTATCCTTTTCTGTACCTTCTTTTACTACTATTGGAAGTACCTTTTGTATCTCCTGTGCGATGAATCCCATCTCTTCATATTTGTATTCTGCAGAAGCAATACTGTCCTTCCTCTTATAGCTTACTGGGTTTAATTTATTGATGACATCCAATGAGTTTGGTAATCCAACAATATTGGTTTTTAATCGTTTGTCGGAACTCAAAGCCAATGAACCAGCAATAATTGAATTGGCGTTGATTGTATTAAATGCACGACCGTTTGATGGGCCAAAGAAATAATTTTGCATCCAATTACTGTACTTAATTTCACTGGTAAGTGGGTCATATGTTAGAAAGTAACCTGGAAAGTCGACTGAATTTTCTCTTATTGGTTTCACGAAATAACCTGGGTATGGTGCATTTAAAATATTACCTGAAGCATTAAGAATGATGCTATTTGCAGATTGATTATAAGTCCCAGCACCATTTCCAATTGCGATAGCGTTTTGACCTTGAAAATTAAGCCCAGAGTTAAACCCTATTGCGATGGCGTTTTGACCTTGATCGTTAGATCCAGATCCTATGCCAAGTGAAACAGCATATTGACCTTGATTTTGATAACCAGCATATGCTCCGAGTGCGACAGCATTTGAACCTTGACGATATTGTCCGGCATTTCCACCAAGTGCAATAGCAGATGTACCTTGTTCGTCATTTCCAGCAGATTTACCAAGTGCAACAGCGCCTATACCTTGATTAAAATTTCCGGCATCTTTGCCAAGTGCAATAGTATTTTGACCTTGACCAAATTGTCCAGTATTCGATCCAAGGGCAATAGCATTTGAACCTTGATTGTAAAGACCGGCACCTGAACCAAGAGCAACAGCTTCAATACCTTGATTATTATTTCCAGCATTATTGCCTAGTGCAATACCATTTACTCCTTGATTTTGTCTTCCTGCCTGTTTGCCAAGCGCAATAGCTGCTTCACCTTGAGTATTATTTCCTGCATACCATCCGAGTGCGATAGTAGAATTACCCTGATTATAAATGCCTGCTGATTCTCCTATTGCAATCGGATTAGCATAGCGAGCTACAAATTGCGTTGGGTCGAATGCTGAAGTAGCCAGTGCATTTCGAACAAAGGCCGTTGTTGCAATATTTGTAGTTGAATCGTTCACGCTTGAAACTGTTGGTGCAGTTGCTGTACCAGCTAGTGTGGTTGTGCCTATAATGGTTGCGTCTCCCCCAACATTCAGATTTTCTCCAATGCCAACATTTGAATTTGTATATGAATTTCCAACTGTATTTAAATTTCCAGCTACAGCAATACTGTTATTAAATACTTTATTTCCTAAAAAAGTCTGGTCATCTGTAGTAATGATACCTGCATTGGTTCCATTCGCTGGTGTCAAGCTTAATACTCCTGCCGTAATGGTAGCGCCATTAGGATTACTAGAAGCAATAGAGCCAATAGCACCTATTGAAATAGTAGCGTCTGAACCATCAATACCTGCCACACCTTGTGGACCATTTGGGCCGAGAGGTCCAACTAATGCAACTGTGGCATTTACAGGCCAACTGAATCCAGCATCCATAGATTCTTTTACTATTGTTATGGTGTTATCGTCAAGTTTATTTGAAACATAAAAATATTGAGACGTATTGTTTGTTCCAATGGAGATGTAGGAACCAGCATTGATATAAACATTATTAGGCGATGGGGTTAAAGCGAAAGTCCCTGATGAACCGAAAAATGATAGAGAACCACTTGTCGCCATAGTGGTAGCCACTAAAGGACCCGCCGGACCTGCTACACCCGCTGCACCTATGCGCCCAACTAATGCTACTGTAGCATTTACAGGCCATGCTGCTAGAGCCCCTCCTATATTTATTATATTTATCGTGTTATCGTTACCCTTACTTATAACATAATAATAGCTAGACGTATTATTTGCTCCAATTGAGATCCATGAACCTGCATTAATATAAACATTATTTGGTGAGGGGTTTAACAGGTAAGTCCCTGATGA
>CALQJH020000162.1 GCA_943330835.2 Candidatus Kuenenia stuttgartensis | reverse complement strand
TGTTTGGTAACTTCTCCCTAATCTTCCAAAGTTCTTTTATGACTTTCATAATTTTTTAAACTACAAAATATAATTATCATGACAGCTTCAATCATTTATAAAGGAGATTTAAGATGCGAATGCACTCATTTGCAGAGTGGCACTGTAATAGAGACGGATGCCCCAACAGATAACCGAGGCAAGGGGGAACGATTCAGTCCTACAGACACAGTTTGTGTGGCATTAGGAACCTGTATTATTACAACCATAGGCATAAGGGCAATTGACATGGGAATTGAACTAAAGGGAACAACGCTTCATGTGACCAAACACATGCTCAGCGAGCCAAGAAGAATTGGAAAAATCGAAATCGTATTAAATATCCCCAAAATCGAGATCGGGGAAAAAGACAAAAAAGTATTAGAATTGATTGGAGACAATTGCCCTGTTGTGAAAAGTTTACATCCAGATTTGATCGTATCTACGCAATATAACTGGTTGTAGCCTTTTGCTTCTTTTTGTGGTTATTAAGAAAGGTAAAAAATGCAGCCATCTAAAACTAGCAACACTTATTTTTTTGCGTCCTTAAAAATCGCATGACCAATCGAACATTCCAAACACTTTTTTTGATTGCAATATTCTTTTTTTAATTGGATGAATGATTGAGAGTCAAATGCAGATTTCACTTCAACACCTACATTTAAAAACCCATCCACTATTTTGTTTTTTTCGGATTTCATTTGTTCAAGAATTCGAATTGACTTCAACAGGTATTTTTGATTATGATTAATATAACCATAGGCATAAATCATAGGAACAATTGTATTAATAATAATATGGCTGATACTATTACGACCCAATCTTTTTTTTAGGGTCGCACTCCATTGATTAAAACAATAATGATTGTCCCAATACTCACTTGCCTCAAGGTCGAAATAACTTTCAGCATTTTCGACAGTATTCAACTCTACAATTTCAGAAAAGAAATTACGCTTTTTACAAATCAAGGATGCCAACTGAGACAATCTGATTGTAGGGAAATTAGATGGTCGCATCCGTAAGAATAATAAAGAAATTTTTGGCGGTTTAAATAAATATTTATTTTTCAAAAAAACATATTCATGCTTGAGTTGATTTGGAAACAACTCCTGGCTATCTTCTTTTAATAAGCCACCCTGCCCCATCAGCAAGGCTTCTACCTGAATCGGCGCATTGCTATGTTTGAGAAAAATACGGAATGGAATACTTTTTGCAATTTGTTCAAATGCCTCCCCGTTGATATCGCCACCAAACCCTCTAGCCAGCATCCACCAGAAAGTCTCCTCCCAATTATAGTTGTTGTTTTTTAATAAATCTTCAATATAAACTGCTTTTTTTTGCAATCGTTCCACCAGTAATCGCTCTTTCCACTTTTCGATTACGATAGGATTAACAATGCTTATATTTTGTTCACAAGGAATAAATAAATTCTGGGTGAGTAGAGATCTGTATCTATCCAATAATAATTTCGGCACCAATAATTTTAATTCCAACGTAGGAAACGGAAGACCTAAATCTTCATCATGATTCCAAACAACATGAAGGATAATATTTTTGTAATTATCATCTTTACTGTGTTGGTGCAAGCGCCATTCTGTGGAATGAACATGCAATTCTATATTCCCAAACCAAATCGCATTATCATAATTTATTTTCCCAGTTAAAAAATCAGGGCCTTGATTGGAATTACTATTACCGGGATGAATAATGATGAGCTCCTTAAGATCAATAGTCTGAATATTTACTTTATTGAACAATTGGAATTGCCAGATATACTGTAATAATTTTTCGGTCATTTGATTTGAACAATACCCATACTCAATTTGACAAAACACCAAAATTAAAGGGTATCATTTCATCACAAAAGAAATCAATTTGCAAAAAAGAATTGTGAGGAAAACACAATGCATCAACAAGAATAAAAACAGCAAGCAGAAAGAAAAAAGGATGGGAAAATAGAAGAATTTTAAAATTCCGTATTTAAATATTGGACAACTTTACTAACAGGCAATCCCATGACGTTATAAAAATCTCCTTTAATAGCCTTAATACCAATCACCCCTATCCATTCCTGAATAGCATAAGCGCCGGCTTTATCATAGGGCTTGTATTTATCAACATAAAAAACAATTTGCTCCTCATTCAACTCATGAAAAGTTACTTCCGTAATATCGGCGAATGATATTTCTTTTTCATCATGCAAGATCACCACTCCAGTAATGACTTCATGAGTTTTCCCTGAAAGTCTGCGAATGATATGAATGGCATCCTCTCTGTCTTTAGGTTTACCAATAACCATCTGGTCACAAACGACAATAGTATCTGCTGCAAGTACCGGATCTGAAGGCTTATACATCTCTACCACTTTAAGCGCTTTGTTTTTAGCAATATGAATCGCGATTTCGCTGAAGGTCAAATGGTCGGGATAAGATTCATCCGTATCACTAACCATTACCTCAAAATTCACTTCTGCCCATTCCAGTAATTGTTTTCTCCTTGGAGATTGAGAAGCCAGTATTATTTTTTTATTCATCATAAAATTTTAAAGAAAAGCATAGACAATATTCCTGCAAACATCACTACTTTTAGTTGAATGCTCAATCTGTGGTAATCTTCAGCAGCAGATGCTTGGAATAGATTTTTCAACACCCATAGTAAGGGTACCACAATAAAGAAAATGGCATATAAACAACTGATCCACCAACCAAGCTGCCAGGCATACAATTGCACAACCAGTAAAGAAAGTACACAAACCACAATCCATACCGCAACAAAAACCTTAGTAGCAGGAACGCCTAACACAATGGGCATTGTCTGGCAATTAAATTGTGCATCACCATACATATCTTCCAAGTCTTTGACAACTTCTCTGATCAAAGAAAGAACAAATGCAAAACCAACATACAAAACAGTTAATTTAAAAAGCCGTTTGATATCGTATGGATAAAGATGCATCGTCCATCCCTTGTAATTAATCAATGTGGCTCCGGCATAAAAATATACAACCAGTATTACCCAACCCGTTAATGCTGCAATGACAATATTCCCAATGAGCAATTTCTTTTTGAAGCGAGTGGAATAAATCCATAAGAGAAGCACCGTTCCTATATTGCCTAAAACAATCACCCATTTTTTGCTGTAGTAACTCACGATTCCACTTAATATAATACCAACTATGGAAAATAAAATATGCAACATGATGGCCCATCTTCTTTTTACAGTTTTATCAACGACCACTTTTTCGGGCTTATTGACAATATCTATTTGAAGATCAAAATAATCATTAATAATATAACCGGCGGCGGCAATAAAAACAGATGCCAGCATCAACAATAAAAAATGAAAATGGAATGGGATAAATGTCTCCAAATGATTCATGTCCAACGACAGTACAATACAATGATAAAACAACCATTGCGTAAGCGCAATAAAGAATAAATTAGGCCAACGGATAAGTTTGAAAAACGCGATAATTAAATTCATGTGTAAGGTGATTATTCCGAACTTATTGTAATCGAAAAAAAATTCACTCCTTTATTTAGAGACAACTTCGGCGTCCAAATCCCAATCATTATTTAATTTCAATACTTTTTCAATCACATCTCTAACACAACCGCAGCCACCTTTGTAAGAAGAAATATAATCAGCTATTTGAATAATTTCAGCAACGGCATCTGCAGGACAACAAGATAATCCAACATTTTTCATGACTTCGTAATCAGGAATATCATCTCCAATAAACAATACTTGATCTTTGGTAAAACCCAATTCACTAACTTTCTTATTTAACAGAGCAGACT
>CALQJH020000161.1 GCA_943330835.2 Candidatus Kuenenia stuttgartensis | reverse complement strand
TGTATTTTCGGCTGCGCGTCCGGGTGATACCATTGTTATTGCAAATGGAAGATACAATTGGGGTAAAATCAGCATTTCAATTACTTTTGGCACATCTACTTCTGCATGGTTTGTAGTAAAGGCTGAATCCAGATCAGGCGTTGTATTTACAGACTCTACCTATTTTATGTTTTCAGGAACAAGAATACTGGTTGATGGATTCCGCTTTGCTAATGGAAATTCAAAAACAAATGCGGTGATGGCTTTCAGAACTTCAAGTACGGTTTTTGCGAATTATTCAAGGATATCCAATATCACTTTTGATAATTACAATTCTATCGACTCAGTAGAAAATGAATGGGTAGCTTTTTATGGGGTTAATAATCGATTAGACCATTGTACATTCCTCAATAAATCCAATGCAAGGGCTACGGTTGTAATCTGGTACAGTACCGCTACTTTCCCCGATAGATCTGTATCTACCTATCACAGAATAGATTCAAATTATTTTGCCGGAAGAAGTTATATGGGAGGAAATGGCGGTGAAACCATCCGGGTAGGCGTGGGCAATAATTCAAGAACATTTGGATATAATGTGATTGAATATAATTTATTTGAAGGGTTAACACAATCTGAACCTGAAGTCATTTCCAATAAATCATATTATAATACATACCGGTATAATACCTTCTTAAATTCTAATGGTGGTCTTACCTTGAGAATGGGAAAATATTGCAATGTTTATGGAAACTTCTTTATCAACAACGATGCAACCAAAACCGAGTCTTACGGTGTAAGAATCATCGATAAAGGACATAAAGTATACAATAATTATTTTGAAGGATTGCTCGGAGCTTCCGGAAGTTTAACTTCTATCAGGTGTCCAATCATTACCTATAATGGATCTTTCGCTTCTGCTGATAGTCTGAATCCTTTGATTTTAAACGGAGCTTATCTCCCTGCTGACAGTGCACTGATTGCAAACAATACCATAGTGAACTGTAAAGGCGGACCGGGTATCAAGCTCGCTAATTACGATGGAGGATTAGCTCTCAACCAGCCAGTTGGTACGCGTGTAGCTAACAACGTTATTAAGCAGACTACCGGACAGGCTGTTTATATTGAACCATCCACTCCAACCTTATCTTTTACTTCTGAAGGAAATCTCTACAATGCGCCATCAGGTTTAGGCATCACCAATACAACTGGTTTTACAAATACTGCCATGACTTTTGGAAGCAGAATCAATGGTATTTTAACGGCACCTTCTCTCGTACAAGACGCTTCAGTAAATACAAGTTTTTACAGTGCGCTCATCGGAAACCTGGATGCACAAGGCCAAACACGCTCGGCTATTTTTGATGCAGGTTGCGATGAATTGAATGGCACAGGTTCAATCATAGGAAATCCACTCGATTCAAACTTGGTAGGCGCTGGAAAGCCTATAATTGTTGTTCAGAATCAAACGATTAATTTCCCTGCTATTGCAACCCAAACTGCAGGCAATGCAGATTTTAATCCGGGTGCTACTGCAACTTCAGGATTGGCTGTTTCTTATACGAGCTCCAATACTTCTGTAGCAACCATTGTAAATAACAACATTCACCTAGTAGGATATGGAACATCCACTATTACAGCTAATCAAAGTGGGAATGCTTATTTTAATGCTGCACCAAGTGTGTCTCAAACATTAACTGTAAATGCTTTAACTCAAACCATCACGTTTGCTGCCATCCCTGCAAAAACTGTGGGTAATGCAGATTTCGCACCAGGTGCAACCGCTTCATCCAGCTTGGCAATTTCTTACACTTCTTCCAATACTTCTGTTGCAACAATACTCAACGGAAATATCCATATCGTTGGGGCAGGTACTTCTGTTATCACGGCTGCTCAATCTGGGAATACAAGTTATGCAGCTGCCACCAGTGTAGCTCAAACTTTAACTGTAAACGCACTGGCCCAAACCATCACGTTTGCTGCCATCCCTGCAAAAACTGTGGGTAATGCTGATTTTGCACCAGGCGCAACAGCTTCATCCGGCTTGGCAATTTCTTACACTTCTTCCAACACTTCTGTTGCAACAATACTCAACGGAAATATCCATATCGTTGGGGCAGGTACTTCTGTAATTACGGCTGCTCAATCAGGGAATACAACTTACGCAGCTGCAATCAGTGTATCTCAAACTTTAACGGTAAATGCATTAGCCCAAACTATTACGTTTGCCGCCATTCCTGCAAAAATAGTGGGCGATGCAGATTTTAATCCCGGCGCAACGGCTACATCCGGCTTGGCAATTTCTTACACTTCTTCCAATATTTCTGTTGCAACAATACTCAACGGAAATATCCATATCGTTGGCGCTGGCACTTCTGTTATTACGGCTGCTCAATCTGGAAATACAAGCTATTCCGCTGCCACCAGTGTTTTACAAACACTCACCGTTACAAAAACGTATACTTATTCGCCTACGTCAACTACTGTTTTGTCTGGAAGCGTCAATAGCGGCACCTTCGGAAACCTCGCTACCAATAACGCTAGCTACTATGTAGTGAATTCAACGACAACGGGTACGCGAACAGTTAGCTGGTATGGAAGTGTAAAAATCACACAGGCACCATCTTCTGTGTCTAAACTCACTCTTACCTATGATGGAAAGAATTCGGCTTCTAAAACTCAGATTCTATATTTATACAATTGGGTGACTGCCGCATGGGTTCAAATTGATAGCAGAACAGTAAGTACAACGGATGTTCTTATCACCAATACACAAAACGCACCCGCTAATTATATTTCCTCTTTGGGTGAAATCAGATTGAGGGTTTATAGCTCTGCAGGAACTGCCAATTATACTTGTTCGGGTGATTGGATGCAATTTGCAATCCAGTCTACCAGCGCATTGAGAACTACATCCTCATTGCCTATTGTAAATACTACCGAAACAATTAGCAGCCAAACGGCATTGTTTCCCAATCCATCGTATTCAAACAGTGAATTGAAATACTTTGTTGCTAAAAATTCAAAAGTTTCAATCAATATTTACAATGCAAACGGCATCAAAGTAAAAGAATTGGCAACTGATAAAAACGAATCTATAGGAATACACACACAACATATAGAATCATCCAATTTAACAAACGGAGTATATTTTATTAAGTTGCTGGTGGACGGCAAATTAGAAACAATCAAGCTTATAGTACGTCATTAAAATAATCAGTTTTTTATTTTTTAAACATAACCCATTTATGAAGAGCATATCTTCTTTTTTATTAGCAGTTTCATTACTGTGTACTTATCAATCTTTTGCTCAAAAAAAATCAAAACCAAACATACTCTTCATTGCCGTAGATGATTTGAAACCTATCTTGGGATGTTATGGAAACAAATTAGTAAAAACACCCAACATAGATCGCCTGGCATCTATGGGAACAGTATTTCTCAGCAACTATTGTCAGCAAGCGGTTTGTGGCCCCACCCGTGCAAGTTTGATGACCGGCTTGCGTCCGGATGTTACGAAAGTATGGGACTTAAAAACGAAGATGCGTGACGTGAATCCCGATATTCTTTCATTGCCGCAACACCTGATTTCAGAAGGATACATTACTTCTGGTGTTGGAAAGATTTATCATCCTGCCTGTGTAGACAAGAAAGTGGATGAAGTTTCCTGGAGTATTCCTTTTATAAAACCTACCGCTTCCGATTATGCGAGTGGATATGGCGAGCCTGCAAAACACCATTATCAATTGCCGGCAACCAAAGAAGCTATTCTTAAGGAAGAGGCAAACTCAAATGATAAGAAAGGGAAATCAGATGACGGGGAAAATGTTTCCGGTTCTGTAAAGCCATCCACTGAATGTATAGATGTT
>CALQJH020000160.1 GCA_943330835.2 Candidatus Kuenenia stuttgartensis | reverse complement strand
CTCTATGTCACAACTATTTTAACAGAATCAGGTGGATTGAAACAAAAATGGTGGACCATCGGATGTTCAGTCATAAGTGGCATTATAGCTATTTATATGTGTGCACAACGTTGGCCATTTTGATAAATTATGACCTGCTTTTAATACTTTTACTTTCTTATTTACAAATCAACATCATGAAGCAAATTATTTACTTGGTCATTCTTCCCATTTTTTGTCTGAAAACAACTGCTCAGGATATCAGAAATAATCCAGGAAGCAATCATGGAAACAGATTTGAACAATTAGGCACAATTTTGCCAAGTCCAAATGAATACAGAGCAGCTAGCGGAGCACCAGGATCAAAATATTGGCAACAACGTTGTGATTACAAAATCACTTGTGAAATAGACGAACCCAATCGCCGTTTGAATGGAAAAGAAACACTCACCTTTTTTAACAACTCTCCTGATGCATTGGATTACCTCTGGCTTCAGTTGGATGAAAACCAGCACAGTACAACAAATAATGCCGGATATCAAAATAGCAATGGCATGCCTCAGCAATTATCAGAACAGGATATCAACAGAATGCAAGGCAAATTAGATAAAGAATATGGAGATAATATTTTAAAAGTAACCGACGCTTTGGGTAAATCATTGAACTATACCATCAATAAGACCATGATGCGCATAGACTTGCCGTCAACATTAAAACCCGGCTCGAAATTCATCTTCAATATAGATTGGAACTACAATATTTGTGATCGAATGAAATATGGTGGCCGTGGTGGTTATGAATACTTTCCAGAAGATGGTAATGATATTTTTACCATGACGCAATGGTTCCCCAGACTCTGTGTATACAGTGATTTCCAAGGCTGGCAAAATCATCAATTTGCAGGATCAGGAGAGTTTGCTTTAATCTTCGGAAACTATCAGGTAAGCATGACCGTCCCTGCAGATCATGTAGTTATGGCAACAGGTCAGGGACAGAATTATCAGCAAGTGTTATCGCCAGAACAATACAAGAGATGGCAATCTGCACAAACAGCAACTGACGTAACAGAAATTGTAACACTGGCTGAAGCAAAAAACAGAGAGCTCCTAAAAAGCACTCAAAAAAAGACCTGGATATTTAAAGCTGAAAACGTTAGGGACTTCGCCTGGGGAAGCAGTAGAAAGTTTGTTTGGGATGCTATGCCTGTAAAAATAGCAGGTAAAAAAATAATGTGCATGAGTGCCTATGGAAAAGAAGCTTATCCACTCTATAGAAAATTCAGCACTAAAGTTATTGCTCACACGTTAAAATCTTATTCCAGCTTTACCATTCCATATCCATATCCAGTTGCACAAAGTATTGAAGCAGCAAACGGTATGGAGTACCCGATGATTTGTTTTAATTATGGTCGTTGCGAAAAAGACGGAACATACAGTGAAGGAACAAAAAACGGCATGTTAGGCGTAGTTATTCATGAAGTTGGACATAATTTCTTTCCAATGATTATCAACAGCGATGAAAGACAATGGAGTTGGATGGATGAAGGACTAAATACCTTTGTGGAATACCTTACAGAAGAACTTTGGGACAATAAGTTTCCTGTAGGAAGAGGCCCTGCATATAAAATTGTTGACTACATGAAATTGCCAAAAGACCAACTGGAACCTATCATGACAAACAGTGAAAATATCATTCAATTTGGACCCAATGCTTATGCCAAACCTGCGACAGGTTTGAATATCCTCAGAGAAACTATTATGGGAAGAAAAAATTTCGATTACGCCTTCAAAACATACTGCAAAAGATGGGCTTTTAAACACCCTACTCCTGCAGATTTTTTCAGAACAATGGAAGACGCCAGCGCAGAAGACCTGGATTGGTTTTGGCGTGGATGGTTTTACAATACAGACCCCGTAGACATTTCATTGGATAGCGTAAAATGGTCCATATTAAATACAGATCCGCAAGAAATAAAACCAATTGACCAAAACACTAAAATGGTTGCAGTTACAAAGCCCATTCAAAATAATTACGAAGACATCTCTAAAATCAGAAACAGAGAGGATAAAAAAATCGTATTTGCAACAGATGCGGATACCACTTTGAGAGATTTTTATTGGAGATATGATCGTGGGTTTGTAAAAATTGACACCGCCTCATTTGTCACCACAATACCAGCAAATAACAATGAGGATTTGAGTATTGAAGAAAAGAAGCAGGTCGCAGGTGAAAAAAGAATTTACGAACTATCGTTGAGCAATAAAGGCGGATTGGTCATGCCTGTAATTATCGAATGGACTTACAAGGACAGCTCAAAAAGCATTGATAGAATTGGCGTAAATGTATGGCGTAAGAACGAAAATAAAATCGTAAAAACATTTATAAAAGATAAAGAAGTTATTTCCATAAAAATTGATCCATTCAGAGAAACTGCTGATATTGATGAGAAAAATAATCAATGGCCATTAAGGCAGCAACCGAGTAAGTTTCAATTATTCAAATCCAAAGCTGCGACTCCAAGAGGTGCTGCAAGTGGGAGGAATCCAATGCAAAGAGAGGTTAGGGATTAGTTGATTGGTTTACTAGTTGATAATTTAAGATGCGAAAATTTAGTTACTAAACTTTGTGAAAATTCGTGCCTTTGCGACTTAGCAACACTAATTTAGTTGATTAACCTTAAGCCATTAAAACCTTAGTTTACCCCGAAGTCCTTCCATCACGAAGAGCACCTTTCTTATTTTTATTTTTTTGTTCCCACTGAAGCATTTCAGGAGTTTTTTCAATCTTTTTTGGTTTATCATCAGGGATCACTAATACTTTGGGAGCATTGGGCTTTACGAGATTATTTCTGCTCCATTGTTCTGTCCTTAATAACCTTCCTGTACCAGGCTCATAATAACGCCATTCGCCATCTTTTACGCTATAAGGTGCTGCCTTCACAATTTTAAAATCGATTATCTCGCCACTACCGGTGCCATATACCGCAATCGTATCATACGGCGCATCTGGATTGTATCCTTTCCAGTTTTCTTCTTGAATTAAATCTCCGAGATAAGTAAAATATTGCTGTAGACCATCCTTTCCACCCAAAATATAGTGCTCCACAGAAAGCAAATCGCCTTGAGTAGAATATTTTCTCCAATAACCATCCTTCTCTCCTTTTTTATACATCCCTTCTTCAGTATTACCAGGCTCGCCTCTCAACTCAGGAGTTTCAATAACCCACTTCCCTACTTTTTGATCATCTTCTTTTATTGCATTAAGTGTATCGCCCTGAGTATTTAATTTAAAAGATTTGTATTGTGCGAAATTGGAAGAACATAAAAACACTACTATTATAAATGTTAGACTAATTTTTTTAAAGCTTAATAATTGCATTGATTTTATTTTTTATTAAATTAGGAAAGTAATCGTCATTAAATATCGCTTAATTTGTAAACAAATTTACATATTGAATTTTTAAAAAAAGTTAAATATTAAAACTACTACTAAATGAAAGATTTTAAAAAATATTACACTATAAATACTACACCGGAAATCCTTTACAGCGCATTAACCAATGCTGCTACAATCCAGCTTTGGTCGGGTGAACCAGCTATCATGGAAACTACTGAAGGCAGTGAGTTTTCAATATGGGATGATAGTATTTCTGGCAAAAACATCTCCTTTATTCCAGGAAAAAAAATTATACAGGAATGGTATTTTGGAGAACAAGATAATGCTTCCATTGTCACAATAACCCTACATGAAGATAAATTGAAAACTTCTGTAGAACTGAGACATACCAACATTCCAGATGCGGATTATGAAAATATAACTAGAGGTTGGACAGAAAGTTATTTTGAGGCACTGAGGATTTTTTATGACGAG
>CALQJH020000159.1 GCA_943330835.2 Candidatus Kuenenia stuttgartensis | reverse complement strand
TCTTCTTTTGCCGCGGTGTTTTTTTAATGCTTTAATGATGAGTTCTTTTTCTTTATCAATAATGCTTAAAGATTCTTCTATTTCTTCATGCTGTTGTATCGGTGAATGTTGATCATTTCTTATAATCACCGCTGATGAACTTCCTGTATTATTATTAGAATTGTTTGTATGGAGTTCTTTGATATTGTTTCCAGCGTCCTGTTCATTAGTATACATCGGCATGTTATGCGACATGGATGGATTCTGTATGATGTCGAAAAACATTTTCTTCAATTCATTTACATCTTTTTTCATGTCGAAAAATAACTTGTAAAGTATTTCTCTTTCATTGGCAAATTCAGCCTGACTTACCGCTCCAGGACCTCCACTCAAAGCAGGTAATCTGGAATGATTTTGTTCAGGTAGAAATCCTTTTAGTTGTTCTGCTGTAATCGACTTGTCTTTACTTAAAACCGAAATTTGTTCTGCAATATTTTTCAACTCTCTCACATTACCTGGCCATCCGTAATTGATTAAGATCTGTTTGGCTTCATCGGTTAATTGAACAGGACTTGTTTTATATCTTTCTGCAAAATCAGTTGCAAATTTTCTAAATAGAATGATGGTGTCTTCTTGTCTGTCACGAAGCGAAGGCACTCTAATAGGAACGGTGTTTAATCTGTAGTATAAATCTTCTCTGAATTTACCTTTATGGGTGTATTCAAGCAAGTCTTTATTAGTGGCTGCAATTACCCTTACATCAGTCTTTTGTACTTTACTACTTCCTACACGAATATACTCACCGGTTTCGAGTACACGAAGTAATCTGGCTTGAGTGCCCAATGGCATTTCTCCAATTTCATCCAGAAAAATAGTGCCTCCGTTTACCGTTTCAAAATAACCTTTACGGCTGTCAACGGCTCCAGTGAAAGATCCTTTCTCATGACCAAATAATTCCGAATCAATAGTACCTTCTGGAATAGCACCACAGTTCACCGCAATAAATGGATTGTGTTTGCGTGCAGAAAGTGAGTGGATAATTTGTGAGAAGACTTCTTTACCAACGCCGCTTTCTCCATTGATCAGCACACTTAAATCTGTATTGGCAACTTGCGTAGCTACATTAAGTGCATGATTGAGTGCCGTAGCATTACCAATAATGCCGAATCTGTTTTTTATTAATTGTAAATCCATGTTTTAATCTATTGCTTTTCCAATAAGGGTTCCGGCAGTACACTCGTGAATCTTCACCATGGCATATTCGCCTTTTTTGAAAGTCATTTTAGGAAAAACGACTACTTTGTTTTGATCATTCCTGCCGTAAAATTCGTCTTCGTTTTTTTTGGAGTTACCTTCTATCAAAACTTTGAATGTTTTTCCCACTTCTTTCTGCATACTTTCCAAAGAATGGATTCTGTGAAGGGCCACTAACTCTTGCAGTCTGCGCTTTTTTGTTTCAAGAGGGATATCATCCTCCAATTTTCTAGCAGCTAATGTCCCAGGTCTTTCGGAATAAAAATACATATATGCAAGATCGTATTTGCAATATTCCATCAGGCTTAAAGAATCCTGGTGATCTTCTTCTGTTTCTGTACAAAATCCTGAAATTAAATCTGTGGATAATCCACAATCGGGGATCAATTCTTTTATTCGGTTCACTTTGGAAATGTACCATTCTCTTGAATAAGTGCGGTTCATTAATTCCAGTAATCTGGTGCTGCCACTTTGAACCGGAAGATGAATATAGTTACAGACGTTTTCGTATTTTTTTATGGTAAATAAAACCTCGTCGGTAATATCTTTAGGATGTGAAGTGGAAAAGCGTACTCTTAATAATGGAGAAATAAGGGCTACTTTTTCAAGAAGTTTTGCAAAAGTAATAGTCTCATTTTTTTCTTCGTCGTTCCAATTGTAGCTGTCTACATTTTGTCCAAGCAGCGTTACTTCTCTATAGCCATCATTGAAAAGGGCTTCACATTCCGCAATAATACTGATGGCGCTTCTGCTTCTTTCTCTTCCTCTTGTAAAAGGCACTACGCAAAAAGAGCACATATTATTACATCCTCTTGTGATACTTACGAATGCATTGATACCATTGCTGTTTAATCTGATGGGAGAGATATCGCCGTATGTTTCGTCTCTGCTTAATAATACATTTACTCCTTTTTGTCCTGTTTCTGCATCTTCAAGGAGTTGCGGTAAACTTCTATAGGCATCTGGTCCTACTACAATATCTACGAGTTTTTCTTCTTCCAGTAAATCAGCTTTTAATCTTTCTGCCATGCATCCCAAAATGCCAATAATCAAACTTGGATTTTGTTTTTTAAGTTGGCGAAATTCGGTCAGACGCTTTCTGATTCTTTCTTCGGCTTTCTCTCTTATGGAGCAAGTGTTGATCAGAATAATATCGGCTTGTTCCAGGTTAGAAGTTGATCCAATGTTTTCTTTTTGTAAAATGGAAGCTACGACTTCACTGTCTGCAAAATTCATAGCGCAGCCATAACTTTCTATATAGAAATGTTTATCAAATCTTTGATTAGGATTTTTTTGGGTAGAAAACGCCTCGCCTTGTCGGGTCTCATCATGTAGTTTATCTGTTATTAATTCCTCCATCGGGTGTAAAAAATTTATGTCGCAAAGATAACGGAATTGAGTTTAAAAGTGACAGGATGGCATAGTTGGTTGATTGAAGGGTTGAGAGATTGAAAGGTTGAAGGGTTGGTTGGTTGAAAGGTTGAAAGGTTGATTTAGCTATATAGCTTTAAACCCCGCTAGGGGTGAAATTACTCTAAACAGAAAGCAACAAATAACAAAACCCCGTTAGGGGTGAAATCACTCTATCAGAAAGCAACAAATAACAAAACCCCGTTAGGGGTGAAATTATTCTGCGGGATTTCTTATCGAATTACAGAGCCATTTTATTTGACAACCAGCTGTTTTTCAGTTTTGTAACCCACTTTTCTTCGAATTCTTTTTTAGATAAAATAGTGTTATTAAAATACAAGGTTTCAGGAGAAATGAACTGGTTTGAAAGAGCTGTATGGAGTTCATTTAATGGAATTTGAACTATTTTGTTATCAACCCAAAAAGCCAATAGTTGTCGATTGAATAATTCCACATTATAATTATTTTCAATTTCTTTTACTACTCGAACGGAAGAATCTGTACTACATCCGCTTACTCCTGTTGCAGATTCATCGGCCATGAAAATTATAAACGTATCCAGAAGTAGCGTGGCAAAGCCCTTAACTTTTGCCCCATGAGAAGTCCAGCTTGAAGCAAAATTATTCAATACAGATTTTATTTCCTCTGCCTCCATTTTAGTGAAATCTCTATTACATTGATAAATCCAAACTTTGGATTCAGGATGGAAATTGGCGGGGATGAGTTCTTTTTTGTTGAAATGCATTTGAATTGGTTGATTTGTTAAAAAGGCTCAATACGTTTAGATAGTTTTTGGGTTAACGTCTGAACCCTGTGTAACATTTGAAACATGTTGAACAAGCTAAGCGACTTAAACTTTCTCTTCCATACTCATCGCCACCAATTCTGCAATATCCATTACGGCAACGTCATTTTCTTTCTCTTTGTTTTTGACGCCATCAGAAAGCATGGTATTACAAAATGGACAAGCCGCTGCAATGATAGTCGCTCCGGTTTCGAGTGCTTCATTACTTCTTTCGATATTTATTCTTGTTTCACCTTTTTCTTCTTCTTTAAACATTTGTGCGCCGCCTGCACCACAACATAATCCATTGCTTCGACATCTTTTCATTTCTACTAGGGCCACATCCATGGCTTCTAATACTTTTCTTGGTGCTTCATAAATATTGTTGGATCTGCCCAAATAGCAACTGTCATGATAGGTTATT
>CALQJH020000158.1 GCA_943330835.2 Candidatus Kuenenia stuttgartensis | reverse complement strand
TACACATATTCATGTTAGTAGTGGAATGGATTGGTTTGATGCAAAAATTGAAATTGAATTTGGGGAACAGCGAGTTGGCATTTCGGATATTAAAAAAGCACTTGCGAGTAAACAGTCTTTCGTTCAGCTTCAAGACGGCACATTGGGAATTTTACCCGATGAATGGCTTAAGCGATATTCTCTTTTATTTAAAGTTGGAGATGGCAAAAACGACAAACTTCGTTTATCAAGATATCACATGAGCGTGATAGACGAACTTTATGAAAACAGGGATGAAACAGAAATTAGCTTTGCCTTAGATGAAAAGTTTGAAAAAATTAGAGCGTATAAAAACATCTCAGAAATCGCGGTCCCAGATACGCTTCAGGCGGTGTTAAGACCTTATCAGATTGCTGGTTACCAGTGGTTGAATTATTTAAACGAAGTGGGCTGGGGAGGAATTTTAGCAGATGATATGGGTTTGGGTAAAACGGTTCAGGCATTGACCATGTTGGATTATTATAAAAAAACAAACGATGGCTTGAAATCGATTGTGATTTGTCCAACCACCCTAATTTATAACTGGCAGAATGAAGTTAAAAAATTCACACCAGGATTAACATTCCATGTACACCATGGCAATACAAGACTTCGCAGTCACGAAGAATTAACTAAGCACAATATTATTATCACTACATACGGAACGCTGAGAAGCGATATCAATTTGTTTTTACAGATATTCTTTGATTACGTGGTGTTGGATGAAAGCCAGGCGATTAAAAATCCTTCATCAAAAGTTACAAAAGCGGCAAGTTTGTTAACGGCTAAAAATCGTTTATGCATGAGCGGTACTCCGCTTCAAAACAATACGTTTGATATTTTTGCTCAAATGAATTTTTTGAATCCTGGATTATTAGGAAGCATGGAATTTTTCAGAAACGAATTTGCCACTCCAATTGATAAGTTTGGTGAGCCCGAACAAAAAGAACACTTAAAGAAACTGCTTTATCCTTTTATCTTACGCCGCACAAAAGAACAAGTTGCCAAAGATCTTCCAGATAAGACAGAAACCATTCTTTTTTGTGAAATGGAAAGTGAGCAACGAAATATATACGAAGCATATAGAAATGAGTACAGGGATAAAATTTTAGGAACAATTGATCAACAAGGCATTCAAAAATCTCAACTAACGATTCTACAAGGGTTGATGAAGTTGCGCCAGATTTGCGATAGTCCTGCTATTTTAAATGAGGAAGAAAAACATGCTAACCATTCCATTAAGCTTGATGAGTTAACAAGAGAAATATCCGAAAATATTGGACAACACAAAGCCTTGATTTTTTCTCAGTTCTTAGGAATGTTAGCATTAATAAAGGAAAAATTACAAGAACAAAATGTACCCTTTGAATATTTTGATGGAAGCACTACTGCTCCAGATCGAGAAAAGGCGATACAGAATTTTCAAAATAACGATGATTGCCGCGTCTTTTTAATTTCACTTAAAGCGGGAGGTGTCGGATTAAATCTGACCGCCGCAGATTATGTATATATTGTAGACCCGTGGTGGAATCCTGCAGTAGAACAACAAGCGATTGATCGAACACATCGTATTGGCCAAACTAAAAATATTTTTGCGTATAGGATGATTTGTGTAGATACTATTGAAGATAAAATCCTTCAATTACAAGAACGTAAAAAAATCCTTGCTAAAGAATTAATTTCAGATGAAACAACATTTGTAAAAGGCCTGACTAAGGCAGACGTCGAATATTTGTTTAGTTAATCGATCTAAAATTTGATCTTCCCGGCCTTTTGTATTGATATCCTTTTTTATAATATTTGATAGGATAAGATTCCGGATGTTGTCGCATTTTTTCTATAAAGGAAATAATTGCATGCAGTAATGGATTAGAAGGCTTTGGTTTTCCTTGGGTATTCATGATATCGGATTTTGAATAATTAAAACGAACCGTTCAAAAATATATTGCCTAAGTAGTCACAAATATCAGTCTTGGCGTTGTAGCTAAAGGTTAATAATTTATTTCTTGCTCTTCCATTACTGGCAAGTCTCTCCATTCATATTGCTGGTTTCTTAGTTGCGGTTCAAATCCCGCTTCTTTAATAGACGCTTGAATTGTTGTACTGGTAAATCGATGTGGAGCTCCTGCAGCACTTACCACATTTTCTTCAATCATGATGCTTCCAAAATCATTAGCGCCTGCATTTAAACACAACTGGGCAACTTGTTTTCCAACGGTGAGCCAGCTTGCTTGAATATTTTTTACATTAGGCAACATGATTCTGCTCATCGCAATCATACGGATATATTCCTCTGCAGTAGTTAAGTTTTGAACGCCTCTTATTTTTGCTAATAAAGTATCGACGTCCTGAAACGTCCATGGAATAAAAGCAAGAAAACCTTTTACGTCTTCGGGCTTCCGACTTTGCACTTCTCTTATTTTTACCAGATGCTCAAATCGTTCTGTAATGGTTTCTACATGGCCAAACATCATTGTAGCAGATGTAGTGATATTTAATTTATGACACTCGTGCATAATGTCAAGCCATTCTTGCGCCCCACACTTTCCTTTACTTATTAATCGTCTAACCCTATCCGTTAATATTTCTGCACCAGCACCAGGAAGACTATCCATACCAGCTTCTTTTAATGCTATCAATACTTCGCGATGGGTACTTTTTTCAAGCTTGGTGATATGAGCAATCTCTGGAGGTCCGAGTGTGTGTAATTTAATATTAGGGTATAGCGTTTTTAATTCTCTAAAAAGATTCACATAAAAACTTAAACCTAATTCAGGATGATGGCCACCCTGTAATAACAATTGATCTCCTCCGTATTTGATGGTTTCTTCAATTTTTTGTTTGTAGGTTTCAAGGTCTGTTATATAGGAATCTGCATGCCCGGGGATGCGAAAAAAATTACAAAATTTACAATTGGCAATACAGACGTTTGTGGTATTTACATTTCTATCAATTTGCCAGGTCACTTTTCCATGAGGCACTTGTTTTTTTCGAAGCTCATTTGCGACAAACATTAAGTCTGCCAGCGGAGTGTTTTCAAAAAGAAAAACGCCTTCTTCTGCAGTTAAAAATTCAAAGCGTATTGCTTTCGATAGTAAATCATTGATATTCATCAGCATTTTTTAATAGAAAACAAAATTAAGTCCAATAAGTTTATGGTTTCAAAGAATGTTTAAAAGGTTCAAAAGGTTTCAAAGGTTTCAGAGGTTGCTTCATAACCTTTTGAACTTATTGAATCGCTGAAACCTTTGCAACCTGAATCAAACCTCCCTACCTTTGCCGCATGATTCAGTTTGATAGCTTTACTTTAGAAAACGGACTTCGTGTATTGGTTCATGAAGACAAAAGCACTCCCATGGCTGTTGTAAATGTGTTGTATGATGTAGGTGCAAAAGATGAGAGTCCTGAGAAAACAGGGTTTGCTCATTTGTTTGAGCATTTGATGTTTGGTGGAAGTAAAAATATTCCATCTTATGATGAGCCATTGCAAGTAGCTGGAGGAGAAAACAATGCCTTTACAACAAATGACCTGACCAATTATTATTGTGAACTTCCAGCAGAAAATATCGAAACTGCTTTTTGGCTGGAAAGCGACAGAATGTTAAGTCTCGCCTTTAGTAAAAAAAGTTTAGAGACCCAGCGAAAGGTTGTTTGCGAAGAGTTTAAAGAACATTATATCAATAAGCCCTATGGAGATGTTTGGCATAAAATGAGAACCCTTGCCTATACAACCCATCCTTATAAATGGATGACAATAGGCGCTTCGCTACAACATGTGGAAGATGCTACATTAGAAGATGTAAAAGCCTTTTTCTTTAAACATTATACACCCTG
>CALQJH020000157.1 GCA_943330835.2 Candidatus Kuenenia stuttgartensis | reverse complement strand
TCCGCATCCTGAAGCAGGTGCATCAGTTGATGATGTTGGTTGCTTAATCGTTAAGTTCAAAGTGACAACTGAATCACAACCGGCAGCGTTAGTGCCTGTCCATACTTTTACTCCACTTGTTGTGTAAGTTGTACCATTCCATGTATAAGAACTACATGCAGATTGAGAGGAGCTTGATGTTGTTGGCTGTTTAATAGTTAAATGAAGTGTATCTGTACTACATCCATTTGGATTAGTATAAGTACCTCCAGTCGAATATGTTTGACCATTTGCAGACCATGTATAAAATATACAAGCTGAACGAGTAATTGATGTATTTGAAATTGGGTTGATAGTTAATACTATGGTAACTACAGAGTCACAACCGGCAGCGTTAGTGCCTGTCCATGTTTTAGTTCCTCCTGTTGTGTAAGTCGTACCATGCCATAAGTATGATCCGCATCCTGAAGCAGGTGCATCAGTTGATGATGTTGGTTGCTTAATAGTCAAGTTCAATGTAGCAACTGAATCACAACCCTTAGCGTTAGTGCCTGTCCAAGTTTTTACTCCACTTGTTGTGTAGGTACTGCCATTCCATTGGTAAGAAGTACAAGCAGCAAAAGAAGAACTAGAAGATGTAGCTTGTTTGATAGTCAAATGTAACGTATCTGTTGTACTACATGCTACGTTATTGTAAGTGTAATCACCACTTATTGTGTATGTGGTAGCATTGGTAGCCCATGTATATGTTCTACATACTGAAACTGTAGTTGCATTATTAACTGCTGGAGTAATAGTCAATTTCAACGTATCAGCAGAAGGACACAATGAACCATTTGTATAATTCCTGATATAACTACCATTGGTAGTATACGTCTGACCATTTGCAGGCCATGTATAACTGCCGCATCTTGATACAGATGTCGATGTAAATGTACCTTGATTGATTGTTAAATGTAAGGTATCAGCTGAAGCACAACCATCAGTGTTGGTATAAGTTCTTACATAGTTACCACCGGTAGTGTACGTTAGTCCGTTAGCAGACCATAAATAACTTCCACAAGCAGTACGGGTAACTGCAGCGAAAGTGCCACGCGTTATGGTTAGCTTCAATGTATCTGCTGATGCCGCTCCACAAGGAAGATTGTAATTTCTGATATAAGTTCCACCTATAGTGTAAGTCACATTATTTAGCGGCCAGGTATAAGAATTACAAGATGATCTAGTTGTTGATGTAAAAATAGGTAAACAAGCAGCGGAGATGTTATATATATTTATATCATCTAACCCAATAGCATTACCATAAGCACTAATCCCTTCAAAACCTACTTGAATAGTTTGTCCATTGTAAGCAGAAACATCAACACTATCTTGTAACCAGGTATATTCTAATAAAGCATCATTTGGTCTTTGGAAGCCACCTACTCTTGCCCATGTATTGCCCTTATCAGCAGATACAACCACATAGAGACTATCCAAATTAGTAGCAAATGCACTATCATGACTCATCCAGAAACTTACTCTTGAAGTTCCTGTTGCAGGCATATCGATACAATTACTGTACAATCTACTTAGTGTACCCGGACCTGCATCCCAACTATCAAATAAGAAATAATCAGAACCGCCGCCTGGTCTTGGTGTTAAAGAATCATAACTATAGCCATTATTGAAAGCTCCTGTACCAGAAATAAACGATAACACAGTCCATGCATTATCTCCAACAAGACCTTTCAAATAAGCGAAAACATTAAAATTACCTTCCACGTCTTCAAACTGAGGCAATGGAGATAAAATAGGAGCTGTAGTTATAGAAGATCTGGCTGTGTCATTTGCACGTGATCCATCACTTGCAACTGTAACGGATGCGGTTTCATCATTAGTTCCAGTACTATTTAAATTGATTCCTGTAAAAGTAAATAATCTTGTAGAATCAACTGGAATGGCCGTAGTATTAGTTAGTGTCCCTGAAAAAGTATTTGCTCCACTTATCGTTAAATTTACACTTGCAGCATTTATTGCTATTGCAGTAGATCCAATATTTTTTACCGCTACTTTTATTGACTGAGTAGAATTATAACAAGAAACTGTAGGATTAATAAAACCAAGCGTTGTTGCATCTATTGCAAAAGGACGAATAAATTGAATGGCAGGTCTAAAAGTTGTTACATCTAATGAAGTAGCTGCGCCAATGGCAGTTGTATTATTATATCTTCTTGATGAGTTCACTGTAGCTCCAGTTACATTTCCCACTGAAGCATCAAAAACAAGTCCTGAGTTAATGGTATTATTTTTTCTTTCAAACATTACTTGTATATTCTGTCCGGCAGTTCTTTTGAAAGGAGTAGTTAAAATGATAGTGTTCCAACCAAATGCAGAAAAAGTTACAGAACCGCTGTACACTGTTGTATATCCTGTAGTAGCGTAAGTACCTGTAGCCAATGTCGCTGCCGTAGTACTTTTCATGTAAATTTTAAAATTGGTAATGGTTAGCGGTAAAGTAGAAACTGTGTTAGCAGCATTTACTGATACCGCAATTTTTGTGATTTCTGAACCGGTTGCAGAGAATAATCCAGTCCCAATTTCCGCATTTGTATAAATACTTTCCGATACATGGTAGTTGCTTTGACCAACTACAATATTCCCACTATAACCTGGTCTTCCGTCTATGGTAACAGTTTGAGCATTTGCTCCAAAAAATAACAGGGACAATAAAAATAAATTGTACAGTTTCTTCATTTTTTTTCTTTTAAATGAGATTAAATAATAAATAAAATAGCAACAAAATAGCTATAGTTTATAAAATAGAGTTGGGAATTAGCGAGCAAATATACCCTTAAAAAATTATTTTTAAAATTTATTTTCAGCGAAAGTCTGTTGTATTAAAAAAAAGGCGAGTCGCATTATTTAATAATATAATGCAATGGGTGGGTATGAAGGATTTTCATTGGTGATTTAAAGAGGACTATCCTCAACTAAAAGCTAGAATGGGCGGGCAAAAAAAAGAAAGAATATTCCATTATTTTCAATGGTTTGCAAGTCAGTAATATCTGTACTACCATCACCCTGACAATCACTGGAATTGTATCCAAATGCTAAAACTGATGCGTCATTTTCCGATTGTTGTAAATCTATAATATCTATGCCACCATCTTGATTAACATCCCCACTATAAATCGCATAAACGCCTCCACCCAAATGCTTCATAGGAAGATTGAATCCATCCCCAAAAGCTTTATTATAGTTTGTTGTAAAATCATATTGAGTAACTGCAGTAATCAATACAGGATCCGCAGACCATGTCTCCATACTATTTCTATGCTTAATAGCCAGATAATAATATTGCCCATATGCAGCTGTAGGATATAACAAACTCACTAACCCATCTGAATGCAATACCCCTTTAGTTGAAAAATCAGGTATGGGATTGCTTAAATGTGCGGGACTCCACAAATCAACTTCTATGGTATCTGTCTCATTTATATTTGTTGTGAATTCCAGATAAGATAAGGTTGGCGACATTTTACCTGATCCAATATAAAATCCTTCCAGGAATAATTTTAAATTCAACGTGACGGCACACATATTCACTGTTAAATTAAGGGTTACAGCAGAATCACAGCCTACTGCATTAGTAGTCGTGTAAGAATACATTCCACTTGTTGTGTAGGAATTTCCATTCCATAAATAAGTGTTACATGCGGAAATAGATTGTGTTGATGTTGACGAACCCTTGATGGTTAAATTCAAGGTCGCTACAGAATCACAGCCTAGTGAGTTAGTGGTCGTATAGGAATACATTCCACTTGTTGTGTAGGAATGTCCATTCCATAAAGAACTGTTACAGGCTGAAATAGTTTGTGTTGATGTTGAAGAACCCTTGATG
>CALQJH020000156.1 GCA_943330835.2 Candidatus Kuenenia stuttgartensis | reverse complement strand
ATGTGGAATAAAGAAAATAAAAATAAAGCAGTATTATTACAAGTAATGATAGCTCCACTAACAAATATTTTCCCTAAAATTGCATTCGGAAAGCCCTTGACAGAAATGGAGCCTTTTGCGAAACCAATTGAAATGGAAAGCACTTAAAATGATATCATGATACAATTAAATGAAGAAATCAGGGATAATAAGTTTTTAAATGATAAAGTAAATGCAGCCATTACAAAATCAATTGTAGCTGGTGAAAATTATATCCCGGTTACGGGTAAAGTCATTGATAAAGAAGATTTGTTGTTTGGCGTTGAAGCCGTTTTAGATGGCTGGTTGACTGCAGGAAGATTCAGTAATGAGTTTGAGCGTGAATTATCGCGTTTTATGGGTGCAAGATTTGCCTTGATGGTCAATTCAGGCTCATCAGCTAATCTTCTGGCGTTTTACACCTTAACGTCTCCAAAGCTTGAAGAGAGACAGATTTTACCAGGGGATGAAATTATTACTGTGGCAGCAGGCTTTCCCACAACGATTAATCCATTGATTCAATATGGTTGTGTTCCCGTTTTTTTAGATATTGATATTCCAAGTTATAATATCAAACATGAACTTATAGAGTCCGCTATTACGCCTAAAACAAAAGCCATAATGGTTGCACATACTTTGGGTAATCCATTCAATTTGCAAGTGGTGATGGATGTTGCCAAGAAGTATAATTTGTGGGTAATCGAAGATGATTGTGATTCTCTTGGTGCTGAATACAACGGGAAAAAAACTGGAACATTCGGAGATTTAGCTACGCTTTCCTTTTATCCTGCACATCATATTACTATGGGTGAGGGCGGTGCCGTTTTAATTAACAATCCAAAATTGAAAAAAATTGCAGAGAGCTTTAGAGATTGGGGCAGAGATTGCTGGTGTGAGCCTGGAAAAGATAATACCTGCGGGTTGAGATTTTGCCAGAAACTGGGAGATTTACCTGAGGGCTATGATCATAAATATACATACTCGCATATTGGATTTAATTTAAAAGCTACTGATATTCAGGCGGCAATTGGATTGAGTCAATTGAAAAAAGCGAATGGTTTTATTGAAAAAAGAAGAAGGAATCATGAAATGCTATATAGTAAAGTGAAGCAGTTGGAAGAGTATTTTATTTTGCCGGAAGCTACTGCAAATAGTAATCCTAGTTGGTTCGGTTTTTTACTCACCATTAAAGACGGAACAAAAATCAACAGAAATAAATTGGTTGCGTTTTTAGAGGAGCAGAAAATTGGGACAAGACTCTTGTTTGGCGGCAATTTATTGAACCAGCCAGCTTACAAAAATTTAAATTATCGTGTTGTTGGAAATTTAGATAACACCAACAAAGTTATGCATGACGCTTTCTGGCTAGGCGTTTGGCCTGGTTTGGAAGAAAGTCATTATGATTATATTATAGAGAAGATAAAGGAATTTATTTCTAATAATTAAGCTTAAAATGAATTCTTTTTTATGATTGATAAAGCCCGTCTTTTACAACATGAGTAAATTGTTATCTATTTGTATTCCTACGTTCAACAGAGCTAATTATCTAAAGCTTTGCTTGAGCCAATTTTGTAAACAAATGGCGCCCTTTTTAGATGAGGTTGAACTACTTGTTGTAGATAATCATTCTACAGATCATACAAAAGATATAGTTGCCGATATTCAGAAGCAATTTCCATTTGTTAGCTACTATAGGCAAGAGCAAAATGTTGGTGCTGATGGCAACTTTTATTGGTGTTTCAAGCATGCGGCTGGTATATATGTATGGATATTTGGTGATGATGATATTCTGCTCGACCATAAGTTGAAAGTGGTAATGGGACTCTTAAAAAACAATCAACCAGATGTGGTTTATTTAGGCGGTTATGCTTTTTCGGGTGATGATTATCTGCTGGAAGCTCCCAAAAACAAACCTATTTTGCCAAAACCTGATATAGAATTTGATTTGTCAAAAGAAAAATTCCTCAATAAAGTACATTATAATATGACTTTCGCAACTGCAAATATTGTAAATAAAAGTATCTTACCTCAAAGCTTTAATTGCGAGCCTTTTCTTGGATTAAATTTAATTCATACTTGCTGGATATTTGAAGCATTAATACTTGGAAGTAAATTTGCAGTGATAAATGAAAAAGCAATTGCCGCAAAAACAAATAATACTGGAGGGTATAAATTATTTGAAACATTTTCTGAAAATTTCAATAAAATAATTCAGTATTATATTATCGAAAGAGGAATGAACTTTAATATTAAGCGGAAGCTTCAATTTAATCTATTGCTCAGTTTTTTTCCTCAATTTATTTTGCATAATAAAGACGTGAATAAAAACAACACCTTTATTAATGAGAATCCTATGCTTCAATTGAAATTAGTTTTTGGAAATAATATCTGGTATTATTTGTTTGTTTATCCAACTTTAAAATTAAATTATAAGTTTGGAGTATTGTATAATAAATATGTACTAAAAAATATCAATCGAGTAATAAATGCTTTTAAATAAAAAAATACTTAAATACAAAAGGATCTTATTGTTCAAATGGGGAATGTTATTATTCATGTTATTTGAAAAGCCTATTTTTAAAAAAATAGGTAAACATATTTCAATTGGTAAAGATTACACTTTTGTGAATCATAATTATATTTCAATCGGAAATAATTTTATATGCTTGGAAAGGCTGAGAATAGAAGCTATAGACAAGTATGGGATTCAATATTTTAAACCAGAAATAAATATTGGTAACAATGTGACGTTTAATACAGATGTTCACATTGGTTGTGTAAACAAAGTTTATATAGGAAATAATGTTCTTCTTGCAAGCAGGATATTTATTTCTGATCATTCTCATGGGGCCACTAATATCGAAAGTCTATCAATACCTCCCAATTTAAGACCTTTAATATCCAAGGGTCCAGTGATAATCGAGGATAATGTATGGATTGGAGAAGGGGTTTCAATTCTGTCTAATGTTACCATAGGCAAAAATTCTATAATTGGAGCTAATAGTGTTGTTACAAGAAGTTTTGGAGAGAATAGTATCATTGCAGGTGTGCCAGCAAAATTGATTAAAAATATCTAATTGAATTATGAATAGCAGTTAGTCTATAGTTTTAAAAACAGTTGTCTGTTGCATTAGAATCATCGTATTGAATATTTGTATTGATATTAATAGATTACACGAATTGTAAATTATAGGAGATTTATTTATGATTCAATTACTGAAGAGATCAAGATTTTCTTTGCATATTTATTCTGAAGTACTCACCTTTTAAATAATTAAATTAAAAAAAGTAAAGCACTAAAATTAAAAGTCATCATTCGATAATTGAATGAATTTAATGAGAAAATAGCTTCATCTCAATAATTTAAAATAAATCTAAAACTAGAAGAGTGAAAGTTCAAGCAATAAGTGTTCTTTTTGATTATATGTATAGCATCTTTGTAGGAATGACAACATTTAAATTGCAAAAATAAAACTAAACTAATTCATTAGAAATATGTTGAACCCATTGATATCCATTTGTATTCCAGCTTATAAAAATACTAGCTATTTAAATATATTATTCACTTCCATTAAGAATCAGACGTATAAAGATTTTGAGGTAGTGGTTACAGATGACAGTCCTAATGATGAGGTAATGATCTTGTGTAAACAATATCAAAGCAAATTCTCTCTTGTATATCAAAAAAATTCGCCAGCAAAAGGCTCTCCAGCAAATTGGAATGAAGGTATTCGATTGGCAAAAGGGGAATGGATCAAAATTATGCATGATGATGATTGGTTCGCTTCTGATCGCGCACTACAACACTATGCAAGTATCATCAATTCTTCAGATAAAATTGACTT
>CALQJH020000155.1 GCA_943330835.2 Candidatus Kuenenia stuttgartensis | reverse complement strand
GCATGGATTAATTGTTGCGCTTAATGACCAAGCAACAGAACAAGCATGGAGTAATGTAACTTCAGTATCTATTGGAAATTCAACTCAGAATGAATGTGATGGACTTCAAAATTCAAGGTCGATTATTCGTCAGCAAAACCACACAAGCAGTGCCGCCAAAATATGCTTCGACTTATGCGATGGGGGATTCCATGACTGGTACTTGCCAGCACTTAATGAAATGGGGTTGCTTTATTCATTTAAGTTCAAAGTAAACAGAACATTACATACAACTTCCAGAGCAACAGAAATTACTGGTACAAATCCTAATAACTTTTATTGGACTTCTACAGAATATGATTCTGAAAATGCTTGGATAGTTGAATTTAATTCGCTTCAACCAGCACCATATTTTTATTTTTCATCGAAATATGGTCCTGGAAGGGTAAGAGCAATAAGAGCATTTTAAGAAAATGCATTAATTCAGGAGCCCATTTTAAAAATGAGCTCCTGAATTAAATATAAATTTCTATTTAAGTTGGCCATACATATATAGGAGCTTTTTTCAAATAGAAATTCTAAGACAACTCATAAAACATTTTAATCTCAATGCTGCATAATTCCTCAATCATTACGCATTTTGTCTTTTCATGAATATTTCACCTGAAACGAAAAATATCGTGTATTTTTTTACAAATAGATACAAATATATTTGTAAAAACAGTTAGAAATTCGAATAGATTCTTATTGAAATAAAATGACAGAAATGTATAGAAATATATTATTTCTATACATTCACCTTATCATCTTTGTTTTTGTAATTCGCATAAGCTATTCCACCTATTATGATTATTAAAAAAACTAATCCGGCAATTAACAGTTGTTTGTTTTTGAAACCAGGACTACCTTCTGAAGAATTTAAAACTGGCGAATTGATTTCCGCAAGTGTTGCAGTTGTATCGGGAGTGCCATCAATTAAATATTTACCGAAATTTTTATTTATTTGGCTTGACTGAAATTGAGAGAAGTATCTCTCATTGATGGATAATGACCTGAATTCATTCATTGTTATCGTTTTAATATTTTAAAAATTGGCTTGTCTGTTTCTAATGGGAGTAGTCCATAATTTATATTCCAAAAAATCATTGTACCGCTTTTTGGATCGATAGAATTTTCAAAATATACATCGGGGTCGTAACCGGCAACTACTAATATGTCCATACTTATTCTTTGATTTCCGATTATAGACAATTGTCTTTTTGCTATCATAAGTACTTTGTCATTTATTTTTACTGCTTTTTGAAATTCATCGAAAGGCTTGTTCACAAACTTTTTTTTATCATTATTGAAATCAATCCTACACTGCTTTTTGCAATATTCTTCTCTTGAATCTTTTGGAGTGAATGATTTACCACAGTTTTTACAATTCCTTTCAGGATATCTTCTTTTTGATGCCATAATACATGTTTTTTGTTTTTAAATAGTCAAATAAAGTGCTTTATAAAGATTTCATTATTTTATAATGATTTTCGCTTTTTATTAATGGGTAACATTACAGCTTCGATATCTGATAGCTTATAATAAACCCTATTACCAATCCCATACGCCAAAAGAATACCAGCCTTTGTCCAGTTGTGAACTGTTGACAAGTCGCATTTTAGCATAGTTGATACCTCCTGTCGTGTTAGGAAAACTTCAGTTTGGGGGGTTGTTATCTTAAGCGCGGAGATATCTTTTTTCAACTCCTGAAACATAGAGATAATCTGCTCTGGCGTAAGATTATGTAATATTGTAGATTGCATCATATCAAATCAATTAATAAGAGTGCAAAATAAATAAGACATATCCGCTAGACAACTCTTAGCAGACCTAAAAAGGGAGCAAAACAGAATTATTTTGGGGGACAAATATTCAATAAAGTGACAACTCGGGAAATTGTCGGCTTATGAGTTCTTGTAAATATTTTGGTTTTTTGGATGATATTTTATTTCCATTGAGATTAACAGCATACTCTTCTTTTAAAAATTCAATATAAACACTCTGCTTGATGTCTTTGAAAAATTTATTTTTTCTGAGAATTTGATAAACATATGAATGGCCTGTAATTTTCGAATTATTTTTAATCAACACATCCATGATTTTTTTTGCTTTAATAAAATGTTGCTGATCAATAAAAATATCCGCTCGCCATTTTATTTTTTCACTTTGAATTTCGCTTTCATTGTTTAATAAAAACATTTGCTTTTTCTCCTTTAACCATGTTAAAAATCTATAGTATATCTCTGCTTCTATTTGTGGAGAAAGCGACTCGGAATTATGAAACTTGCACATGGGGGCTTGTACAAAACTATAATCCATTTCTTTAGCTAAAAGAATGTAATCAGTAGTATAATTTTTAATCCCTAATAACTGATTGTATTCAAATACTGTATTATCACTTTTTATAGTGACTAATGTTGAAATATTATTTAATCCCTCAAATAAGATCTCTTCAAATTTTGCAATTAGCCTTTCTAATAAATTAATCGGAGATCTAGTTAAAGCAATATCTTTCACATATTGACTTTTCATTTTAGTTAGTTCTACAATTACTAATTCCTCAAATATTTTGTTCTGCTGCTTTTTAATTATATTAATATCCGACTCAATAATCTGACTCCAGTTGACAATTAAAGGCATATCTTTTTGGTTCGGAGTTAATTCAATCGAGGCATAAGAAAGACATATTTTTCCTGATAACCAATCTTGAAATGTATACTCTCTTATCATAACAAAGAATTTTAACTATCAGAGATATTTTTAAAAGCACTTTTTGTTAGTTCAATTTCACTACTGCCAATGCCATAATGTTTCGCCACTTTCCTCCAATCTTTTAATGATTGATACATTTCATTTAATATTCGATTGGAATTTATTTCATTTAATTTAAAATACTTAGCGACTTCCATTGCTAATGAAACATCCAGCGCATTGCTACTGTCTGTAATATTTAATGTCAACCCTGTGCCATATTCATTTGGATTCATATCGTAAGCTGGCGAAAGTTTCCATCCCGATTTTGTCAATAGAAATCCATGGTTACGTAAATGATCATCTGTATTTGAAACTAAGATATTGTACAAAATTCTTCTCCATAATTGTTCCAGCTCTTCTGTTACATTCGTTCCTCTTTGCAACAAAAATTCAGCCATTTCTAAATAACTAACGCCTTCAATGTGATCCGCTCCATCAAAATAACCAAGTAATGTCATTGCAGATGCATAATGCAATCTCTTGCCATTCTCGATACGATCAAAACGTTTTGATAAAAATGTATGATGCTTTCCTGAAAAGCGAATCAACTTTGCTTCAGGAACCTTGATTCCGCATTTTATTGCTAAAGCGTGAATCACCATTTCCCATGCACCAACATCTTTCGTGTCTTGATTGCTGGGAAATTTAGCAATCCATAAATCTCCTGTTTCATCAATCACACTTGCTTTTGGCCTGGCTCCTCCCAACGAAGAACCTGGATTTACCAGCAATGATAGCCACTTCAAATATTGTGGGTCATTAACGGCATCCTCATTTTCTAATTGTAAACTTGCATATTCCAATTCCCTCAGTGAAGTCCAGGGAGGTGACGCCATTTCTTTATTATTATTCAAATAATCTCCAGAAGGATCTATTTTAAATCTCAACCCTCCCATTCGATGACCATCATACACGCCAAGCAAATAGTCACTTTCAAAAAATATTTTTTCATTTCTTGCCTCCTGTTTTGCAAGAATAGATTCTCTTCTTCTCATCAACAATCTTCCCCATCTGTCTGGAGATGAATCTAAAAAAACACCAAAATTATTTTCTGAATCCTGAAGATATTGTTTGCCTTGATAAAAATTAAGATTAGG
>CALQJH020000154.1 GCA_943330835.2 Candidatus Kuenenia stuttgartensis | reverse complement strand
AAATTGAGGGGCGAAGTTAATGATTTGCGAATAGAATTCCATCAAAAACTCGGGTGTGGTTGAGTTAGCGAGGTTTAATGCATCAATAATTCACAAGGTTTTATTCCCGTGTGGTTTTTGAAAGCAGTACTAAAATGAGAAATGGAAGAGTAACCAAGAGAGGCAGAAACCTCCGTTACGCTCAATCCTTTTTCATAAAGAAGATATTTTGCATGCTCCATCCGTTGACCCTGATAAAAATCAAAAATGGTTGTGCCGAAAATTTCTTTAAATCCTTTCTTTAAATAACATTCATTAATAGCTACTTTTCTGCTCAACGCTTTGATGGTGATGGGATCACCAATATGTTGAAGCAGTATTTCTCTGGAGTCTATGATTTTTTGTCGGTCTTCTTCATTAGCCAGAAACTTACAATCGAAACTGTTTTCATCTTTTTCGCTGAGCATGCAGTCTGCACTGTATAATAAGATAATTTGGGTCTGCGCATTGATAAAAATATTTTCTCTGGTATCTGTATAATGGTGATTTAATAACGCTTGTATTGCAGTCTTTGTTTTTTTACAAAGCGGCGCTGTTTTTGAAAAAGTTTGCTGGTGCGAAAACGTCACGATTTTTTCGAAGAAGGAGTTGTCGTTTTTATGTGCTTTAGCAAATTGCTGGATATAAGAAGGGCTGTAGTGGAACGAAACCATGTCTACGGTTTCTATTTTTTCCAGACAAGAATCAGAAGAATTGAACTTACAAAGATCACATTCTACCTGTTTTTCACGGCAATAAAAATTACCTGAAACGCAAAATCTTAGTTCAAGATAATTTTCTTCAGGGCTTGTTTTGCTGTAATGGTAGGATAAAACGCCTGTATCTGCTACATTCCACTGAGGTTGTTTCCGAATACGTTTGATGGTATACTTTACCGAGCCGGGAATATTTCTTTCCAGGTCCTGAAGCACGTCTACATTTTCAGTTACCCGCAACTGGTTAGTAGATAAATCAAATATGTTGGCTAATTTTCCCATTAGTATAAGCAAATATACAAAAGCTATAACTAGAGGACAGGTGATTTGTGTTTGGGTCTTTAAAAAGGGCTATATTTTAACAAGTTGGTGAAGGAATTGATTTCATATGGAAAACACTTATTGAACATAATTGGTATATAGTCGTTATTGGTGTTTAACCAATAAAAGTTTGTTGGGTCGCTCATTAAGATTCTCAATTAATTCCAACGATTGTATCAGCTGATAGCTCTCGGAGTTTTATCTTTCTTGATTCGCTTGAATTCCTTGTTGCATCAGGGGTTAGCGTGACTGTTCTTTTTTGTGCTGCTATACTATCACTTGCAGCTTGCATAATTAATGCATTCCACTTTGATCCGTTATAAATTTGCAGTTCTCCATTTTGGCCACAGTTTGAACACCAGATTATCAATCCAGCGGAGGGAGCATTTATAGAATTGCGTTCTGCGCAAGTTAATTTTGGTGGAAGTAGTCCTTTTTTTGAACCTTGTTCGCTTTCTTTATACTGGTTATTTGCTATTGGAATATAGTGTAGCGTGATAGTCCAGGAAGAAGCGTTTACTCTGTTTACGGCAGTATTGCATCCAGGAATTCCTTCAAGAGTTCGCCATGCTTGCATCGCAAATTTTAAGTTAGTGCCACTTTGATAGATTCCATTTGCAATATTTACAGCGTTTCTGGTATAATCCATATTTCCTGCGGAGGAATCTCTACCAGAATATATTTTAGTTTCGGCAGTATTTGTATTTAGAAATTTTACTTGAGAGCGCTGTTCTGATTTTTTACCCATACCCATTGCAGCCATGCTGTAATAAATATCAATTCCGGTCACTTCATAAGTGCTGTCGGCTGAAGGCAATTTAAATTCAAGTATAGCGAAATTATTACAAGTAGAATCATAATTTTTATAAGAAGTAGGAATATCTCCAATGGTAAAAGTTTTGGAGATGGTAATTTCCGGGTTTGAAAACGAAAAATTGGATAAAAAAATAAAAAGAACAAAGGCTACACCAAGGATGCCGATAGAGATAATGCCTATTTTAATAAAATTCAAGTTCCGAGTCATAAAATAAAAATCTGTGTAAATATATAAAAAAGGAACTCAACCCAGTAAAAAAGACAAATCCGTTTTTTTAAGGTTAAAAAACATAAATAAATAATCTCGAAATCGAAGCAAAAAATTGCGGAAAAACCCTTTGTTTTCGGTATATTTGCGAATATCTAATTTTTTAATTTTAAAGAGGTTTCAAAGCAATTATGAGTACAGAAATAGAATCAATTCCTACTGTTCCCAATGGTAGTTATGGTGCAGATAGTATACAGGTTTTAGAAGGGTTAGAAGCTGTTAGAAAAAGACCTGCGATGTATATCGGAGATATTAGTGTGAAAGGGTTGCATCATCTTGTATATGAGGTTGTAGACAATTCGATTGATGAGGCTCTTGCAGGGCATTGTAAAAACATAACGGTTACTATAAACGAAGATAATTCCGTTACTGTTCAAGATGATGGTCGGGGTATTCCAACAGGGATGCATACGAAAGAGAACAGGAGTGCTTTGGAAGTTGTAATGACTGTTTTACATGCTGGAGGAAAATTTGACAAGGGATCTTACAAGGTTTCAGGAGGGTTGCATGGGGTGGGAGTGAGTTGTGTAAATGCGTTAAGTACAAAATTACATGTAACCGTAAACCGTGAGGGTAAAACCTTCGAGCAGGAATATGCTACCGGTATTCCACAATATCCAGTTCGTGAAATCGGAACATCGGATGCAACAGGAACACGTGTTCAGTTTTGGCCTGACGGAAGTATTTTTACTACTACTCTTTACAATAAAGAAATTCTTGAAGGAAGATTAAGAGAATTGTCATTCCTGAATAGAAAAATAACAATAATATTAAACGATCTGCGTGAATTAGATGATAATGGGGTAGCTTATTCCAAACAATTTTACAGCGAAGGAGGAATTGTAGAATTTGTTGAATTGATTGACAAAACAGCCAATCGTTCTCCGTTAATTCCGGTAACGATTTATTGTGATGGTTACGATGAAAAAAGCAATGTGTCTGTAGAGGTTGCCATGATATATAATGCAGGTTACCAGGAACATCTTTTTAGTTATGTAAATAACATCAACACTATAGAAGGCGGAACCCACGTAGCTGGATTCAGAAGATCAATTACCAGAGTATTCAAAAGCTATGGTGAAAAACAAGGCATGTTTGAAAAGGCAAAAGTGGCTATTGAAGGAGATGATTTCAGAGAAGGTATTTCTGCCATCATTTCTGTAAAAGTTCCCGAGCCACAGTTTGAAGGTCAAACAAAAACGAAATTAGGCAATAGCGAGGTCATGGGTATTGTGGATACGACCTTAAGCAGAGTGCTTGAAGCTTATCTGGAAGAAAATCCTCGCGATGCTAAAACAATTATCCAGAAAGTAATTCTTGCTGCACAAGCAAGAGCGGCGGCCAAGCGTGCCCGTGATATGGTTCAAAGAAAAAGTGTTTTAGTAGGCGGAGGATTGCCTGGTAAATTGGCGGATTGTTCGGAGAAAGATCCTGGAAAATGTGAGTTGTTTCTTGTCGAAGGAGATTCGGCTGGTGGAACCGCTAAACAAGGTCGCGATAGAAGTTTCCAAGCGATTCTTCCATTGAGAGGTAAAATTCTTAATGTAGAAAAAGCGATGGAGCACAAGATTTATGATAATGAGGAGATTAGAAATATGTTTACGGCTCTTGGGGTTAAAATTGGTACTTCAGAAGATGTAAAGGCCTTGGATATATCTAAACTTCGCTATCATAAATTGATTATTATGACGGATGCGGATGTTGATGGTAGCCATATTGCGACTTTAATTTT